>CAYMXD010000396.1:0-3075 GCA_964394095.1 uncultured Mesohalobacter sp.
TAAATTTCAAAATTTAAAGCATATACAGTTTTATACTTGTAATACTCAGAAACTTCAGATTTTAATAAAAGTTCACCTGTATTCCGGGTTTTGGAAGCCCCATCTTTTTCCATTATCCCATTCTTCTCTTGAGTTTCCATAAGCAGGATAGCCTTTATTATCTTTTAGTATTTTAGCCAAATGCATAAGATTATAAGTCATGAATGTGGTATTGCGATTGGTAAAATCATTTTGCTTTGCTTGGGATTCCTCATCCAGATAACTGGGGCCGGGACCCACTTCTCCAATCCAGCCTGCATCTGCTTGCGGAGGAATACTATAGCCTAAATGTTGTAAAGCATACAATGTATTCATAGCGCAATGTTTTATACCATCTTCATTTCCGGTCACGATGCACCCGCCTACTTTTCCATAATACAGGTATTGCCCTTTGTCGTTTTGTTTGCCACTCATAGCGTAAAGTCTTTCGATAAGAAGTGAGGCTACGGAAGAGCGTTCACCTAACCAAATAGGGGTGCCCATGACTAAAATATCATTACTAAAAATATCTTCAAATAAATTTGGCCAATCGTCTTTTTCGTAGCCATGTTCAGTCATATTGGGTTGAACGCCAAAGGCGATATTATGGTTTACAAATCTTAAATGTGAAACCTCAACACCTTCAT
The DNA here is from genome assembly GCA_964394095.1 of uncultured Mesohalobacter sp. GTDB lineage: Bacteria > Bacteroidota > Bacteroidia > Flavobacteriales > Flavobacteriaceae > Psychroflexus. The sequence goes on from CAYMXD010000396.1 coordinate 666, forward strand.
CTTTCATGATATTTGCAGAAACATCTATGAGTCCCCGTGTATGACTGAGTTGTGGAGATTTTTTTAATGTGCAATTAACAAAAATAGCTTTAAGGTCTTTGAAATTCATAATTCTAGGTATTTGATTAAATCTAAAACTAATGAAATTTCAGCAATTATACCAATCTGGAATCTTCAATAACCTCTTCTATTGTTATTTGATAATTCTTAGGCAGTTTGTTATGTTTAGGAAGTAGGGCTAGATACCGGTCTTTATTGGACTGATAGTTATTTTTGAAAATCGGATCGTCAAAATTGTTAATCTCACAAATCTCTTCTATCATATCTTTATGGTGTGTTAAGTCTGTTGAGCCCAAGTGAAAAACCCCTTTTAGCGCTTGATTGATGATATAATGCACCTGCTGACAGACTTTTTTATGGGTTGTTGCATTTATAATGACATTTGGAAAAACGTCAATCGGTTCTTTTAAATCATTTAAAGTAAAGATTTCTTTAAGTCTAGGTGAAGTTTTGCCAAAAACCATGGGGAGTCTAAGTATATTATAATAAGAATTGGGTAATCTTAATAGCGCATTTTCAATTTTGATTAGAAATTTTCCATATACACTGGCAGATAAGGTTTTATCATATTCATAGGAAGGATAATTTGTAAAACTGTCAAATACATTTGATGTTGATATAAACATGAGCTTTTTGCGCTCTCTAACCACAAAGGTGATCAATTCAGTATAAGCTTCATTTTGAGCAGAGAAAGGCCCTTTGAATGCTGTGATAATCACATCTGGATAAACCTTCTTCAGCAGTGGTGCCAGTTTTTCGGTTTCAACATCCCATTGAAAGTAACGTCTATTTGATTCAAATTCATTCGTTGAAGTCAGATAGGTTCCAAAAACATCAAAATAGGGGTTCAACTCCTTAAATAAGGACTGCCCTATAAATCCGCTTGCTCCAATGATAAGTATTCTCAAAATGAAATGTTTTAGTTCAAAAATGGCATTTGTGCTCAAGGTATAATTCAGTCTTATCGTTTAAAACAAAACTAAAAGAACTATTAGGAAATATTTCTAAACTGCAATACTGAGCGCTTACTAGCTTTTGTAAAAAGGCAGCTTTACAATTTCTGCTTTTACATGCTTTTTTCTAATCTGAATGCGTATGTCTTCGCCAATCTTATCGGTTCCTGTTTTGACATAACCCAGTCCAATAGCTTTGTTTAAACTTGGCGATTGTGTTCCTGAAGTTACATAGCCGATCGGCTGAAGGTCTTTATCCAGAATAGGATAATCTTTTCGAGGGATTCCTTTTTCGGTTATTTCAAAAGCGACTAGTTTTCGTTCAAGACCTTCTTCTTTTTGTTTGAGTAAATTCTCTTTATTGATGAAATCCTTATTGAATTTTGTTATCCATCCCAATTTTGCTTCTAAAGGCGAAGTGGTTTCATCGATATCATTTCCATACAGACAAAAGCCCATTTCAAGTCTTAAAGTATCTCTTGCTGCTAAGCCTATGGGCTGTATACCAAAATCTTTACCCGCCTCAAGGACTTTTTCCCATACCAATTCAGCTGATTCATTTTTAATGTATAATTCAAAACCACCACTACCGGTATAACCCGTAGCAGAAATGATAACATCTTTCGCTTCGGCAAATTCAGCTTCTTTAAAGTGGTAAAATTTAATTGCAGATAAATCAACATCGGTAAGGCTTTGCATAGCTTCGATAGCTTTTGGCCCCTGAACGGCTAGAAGCGAATATTCGTCACTGGCATTTTTGAGTTGGGCGTCAAAATTATTATGGGTGTTAATCCAAACCCAATCCTTTTCAATATTGGAGGCATTGACTACCAATAAATATTTTTCAGCGTTAAAACGGTACAAAATAAGATCATCTACAATTCCATTTTTGTCGTTAGGTAAGCAGGTATACTGCGCCTGACCGTTATCCAATTTTGAAACATCGTTGCTGGTGACGTATTGAAGTAAGTCCATAGCCTCCGGCCCTTCAACCCAAAACTCTCCCATATGCGATACATCAAAAACTCCTAGTTTTTCTCTTACATTTATATGCTCTGTTTTGACGCCTTCATAGCTAACGGGCATTTCATATCCTGCAAAGGGCACCATTTTGGCCCCTAAATCGACATGTTTTTGATATAAAGCGGTTTTTTTCATTTTGTCATTTTTATTAAAGTGCAAAAATAGGTAGAATGTAGCGATTAGCGATTTTTAGCGATATATAATTTCACCTGATTAGGCTTAAATTTTAATTCATCACAATGTCCCATATACTTCTTGTCTTTAGTGATTAAATGGGTGTGAATATTGGTATCGTGATGAGTAAATACGCCATGAGCTGAATTAGAATAAAAGCCAATAAGTTCAGCATATATAGAGTTCAACTCAATATTTAC
>CAYMXD010000397.1:0-3063 GCA_964394095.1 uncultured Mesohalobacter sp.
TATTAATTACATCTCGATACAAATTTTTCTCATTGCAATCGAAAAATTCACTCGATGTGACGAATATAGGCTAAATACTTTATTGCATGAAAATCAGAACGTTAAGGCAAGTGTTATATGAAAGTGGGTAGTCGGTAGAGGGTAGTTTTGGTAAGTAGTAAGTAGTAAGTAGTAAATAGTAATGAGTAATTAGTAAACAATAAGTAACTCGGCATTATAAACCCGGTATCCGGAATAAGAAATTACAAGTTAGATATTAGAAGTTAGAAGTAACCCGAAATAAAAAAACCTGAAACCCGAAATAATAAATCCTAAACTAAAGACCAATTGCAACTCGTAACTCGTAACTCACAACTCACAACTCGTAACTAGCAACTCGAAATTATTTCATTCATCAATATGCTGCTTAATAAATTTCTCAAAAAACATTATATTTGTAATAAACGTTTTTTAGAATGAAACCTATAACCGATATATCCCAATTAGATTTTAAGAAGCAATACACCTATGCCGATTACCTGACCTGGCGGTTTGAGGAACGTGTAGAGTTGATAAAAGGCTGGTTGTACAAAATGAGTCCGGCACCTAGGCGTTATCATCAAGAAATTAGTTGGCATTTAGAGCGGTGTTTTGATAACTTTTTAAGCAAAAATTCTTGTAAATTATATCACGCGCCTTTTGATGTACGTCTGAAGAGATACAAAGGACAAGAAGATGAAATCGACACGGTAGTTCAGCCTGATATATGCATTGTATGCGATTTAGAAAAACTCGACGATGCCGGTTGCCTTGGTGCTCCGGATTTAATTGTAGAAATCCTTTCAGATAGCACGGCCAAAAAAGACTACAACGAAAAGTTTAACCTTTACGAAGAAAACAAGGTCAAGGAATACTGGATCGTTAACCCTGCGACAAAGACCATCGAGATTTTTAGCCTGATTGATGAAAACTATGAATCCTTGGGCTTGTTCAGCGAATCAGAAGGTCAAAAGGAAGTGGTTGGTAAGCTTTTTCCCGAGATGAATATTTCGTTGAAAACGATTTTTGAGGATTAGGTTTGCAGAGGGTAGTTGGTAGTTTAGTAAGTAGTGATGAGTGATGTGTAAGTAGTTATGGGTAAATCTTAAAATAGTTCATACTATGGCTACTGTTGATACTATTGATGCTATTGTTGTTTTACTTTAATAATGTTCTAAGTTCTAAAATACAGGACTTAACCAGTACACTAAAAACTAAAAACCCGAAACCAGGAATAAAAAACCCGAAATCCGAAAAAAGAAATTAGAAGTTAGAAATTAGAAGTTAAAAGTTAAAAACCGAAAATCCCTAGAACGATTAACAATTTATAACCCGGAATCATAAACTCGAAACTTGGGGTCAAATTGCAATTTGCCAACTTGTAACTTGCCAACTTGTAACTAGCAACTTGCAACTCACCATAATTCCTAAATTAAATTTTCAAATCAATCAATACTACTCATAAACGCTCTGGGGCTTAGACCAAACTCTTTTTTAAACAAGGTTGAAAAGTACGAGATATTTGATATGCCAACTTCAAAAGCTGCTTCTGAAACATTGAATTTTCCGGATTCCATTAATTCTACGGCTTTATTTAATTTTACAGTATTTATGAAATGAGAGGTTGATAGCCCAGTTAAGGCTTTGGATTTATGGTGTAATTGCGTACGACTCATTTTAAGTTTATCACATAACATTTCTATACCAAAATTTTTCTCCTGAAGATTTTCAAGAATTATTTTTTTAAACTTTATTATAAACTGATCTTCTTTTGGGAAGGAAGTCTTTAAGGAACCATTATATGAGTTTTTATAATAATTCTGTAAGGCTTTTCTGCTTTCTATCAGGTTTTGAATGTTCAGCTGCAGTTCCTCTTCATCAAAGGGTTTATTCAAGTAAATGTCTGCTTTAGATTTTAAACCATCCATTTTTGCTTGTTGAGAGGCTTTTGCCGTGAGTAAAATAATAGGGATGTGGCTGGTTTTAATATCGTTTTTTAAAATATCGCAAAGTTCGTAGCCATCTTTTACAGGCATCATAATATCACTAATAATAAGATCAGGCATTTCTGCAAAAGCCCTGTCTATGCCTTCCTGACCATCTTTTGCAAAATCTAAATTATAATCCTTGAGCTGGAGTTGTAATAAGTTCTTTACAGAAGCATTATCTTCAACGACTAAAATTGTTGGCTTATTACTTTTTTTTGTGGCATTAGATTCACTTTCAAGGCTATTAAAATCAACAAGGGGTGTAGGTTTTAGAGGCTGAATTTCAGCATTCTGTGTAATGGGCAATCGTATTTTAATTTGAGTGCCTTCACCCTCTTCACTCAATAGGTTTATGCTACCCCTCATGGTTTCTATCAATTTTTTAGCATAATACAAACCAATACCGGAACCTTTTTCATGATTAAAGTTTGGGTTTTCGCTTTGGTAAAACAATTCAAAAGCATAGGCTTGATCGGTTTTTGAAAAGCCTATGCCGTTATCTTGAACTATAATTTCTACCTCATCGTCGTCTTTCAATTTATAAAGCTTAAGATCGATTTTACCCTTTTTACCTGTAAATTTCACTGCATTAGACAACAGATTGCTGCACACTATGCGAAGTTTTTCTGCATCAAAATCCATAAAGAGATGTTCAGTATCACATTTATAGTTTAGAGTGATTTCTTTTTCTTGAGCCAAATAGATATGACTTTCAACAATATTAGCCAGAAACAACACCAAATCTGATTGTGAATAGTTGAGTTTTAATTCCTTATGCTCGAGTTTTTGTAAATCTAAATTTGATTCACTAAATCCATAAGTTCATCAGCGTTTTGCTCTAAAACCTCTAATTCTTTATCAGATTTATTTTCATCTCTTTTCTTAAGGACTTGTCCTATGCCTTTTATTATGGTTAAGGGTGTTCTAAACTCGTGAGTGATATTAGTGAAAAAATCATTTTTAGCTTTATCCATTCGTTTTAACTGCTCAGATTGAGTTTCTATTTTTGCTTTATCCTGTTGGATTTTATATGTTGCCGTTTTCACTTGTCGTTTTA
>CAYMXD010000398.1:0-3049 GCA_964394095.1 uncultured Mesohalobacter sp.
TTTTACCGGAAAGAACGCAAAGTTTTTCGCCAGGTTCGCAATGAATATTATACTATATTAAAGTTTTACTGCTTAATTTCCCTTAATTCCTTAATGTTTTAAAAGTCCTTACATCCCGAATTCAACAAGTTTCAAGTAATATGAAAACAAAAGAATCTGCGGGCATCTGCGAAATCTGCGGGCGATATTTCAAGTTTCAGGTTGCTGAATTTAAGAAGTTTTGTCACAACTTACTTAAAATTTTACCGGAAAGAACGCAAAGTTTTTCGCCAGGTTCGCAATGAATATTATACTACATTAAAGTTTTACTGCTTAATTTCCCTTAATTCCTTAATGTTTTTAAAGTCCTTACATCCCGAATTTAAAAAAGTTCAAGCCATACGAAATCCAAAGCATCTGCGGCCATCTGAGATATTTGCGGGTGGTATTTTACCAAAAGTTCACTTGTAAGCAAAGCCTAAAACTTAATTATTCTTAACTTCATGCCTTCGGCAGACTCGTCCTAATGGTTTAGAAATTATCTGTCCTTATTTTTGGTTATATATTATTACATTATCAATAAAATCTAATTCAATTTAAAAATCCTTATTTTTGTATATCCTTAAAAATAACAAATGACCCCTTTTATAATAGGTACAAGAGATAGTCAATTAGCCTTATGGCAGGCTAAAACAGTTCAGCAGCAACTCAAAGAAAATGGCGTTGACAGTGTGTTGTACCCGGTAAAATCCAGTGGTGACTTAAATCTTGATGTGCCATTATATGAAATGGGTATTACAGGAATATTTACTAAGACCTTAGATGTCGCTCTTATAAAGGGAGATATAGATTTGGCCGTACATTCTATGAAAGACGTGCCCACCCAATTGCCTAAAACCATTGTGCAAGCTGCTGTGTTAAAACGCGCTAATCCCGCTGATATACTGGTTCATAAAGGTTTAGGATTTTTAGAACAACCTAATGGCCATATAGCCACAGGAAGTTTACGGCGAAAAGCCCAATGGCTGAATAAATATCCCGACCATGAGGTAAGTAACCTCAGAGGCAACGTAAACACCAGACTAAAAAAACTGGAAAGCACGGCCTGGAATGCCGCTATTTTTGCCGCCGCAGGTTTAGAACGGATTAATATTATGCCACAAAACACACAAACTTTAGACTGGATGATTCCTGCACCTGCTCAAGGGGCAATGTTGGTGGTGACCCGAGAAGACAAAACGGATGTTCTTGATGGTTTAAAGCCGCTTAACCACAAGGATACCGAAATTTGTGTTACAGTAGAACGTTCTTTTTTAAGAACACTCGAAGGGGGCTGTTCTGCACCAATTGGGGCTTTAGCAAACATAAAAAACAATGAATTGCATTTTGAAGGCGCACTCCTAAGTTTAGACGGTAAAGAGCGCTATCATGTTAAAAAATCGACGGCGCTCGACAACCATAAAGATTTTGGTAAATATTGCGCCGAAGTCATTTTAAGAGAAGGCGGCTATAAATTGATGGAAGAATTAAGACGAATTCTGTAAACTAATGCCACTGATTTTATCCACAAAAGCTTTACCTCCAAAATTAAAACGTCATCTGTTTGCTGCAGATATCGGTCTGGTGGAATACGATGCGGTTAAAATAGTACCTGCAGAGGTTTCATTTACTAAAAGCAGTTTTGAAAATGTTATCTTTACGAGTCAGAATGCTGTTAGTTTGGCTTTTGAAAAACATAAGCTAAAGTTTCAACAGGTATTTTGTGTTGGTGAAAAAACAGCTAATCTTCTTCAGGATTATGGGGTGAAGCCCAATAGTGTTAGCAAAAATGCTCATGACTTAGCCCAACTTATCCTAAACGACTATCCACATCTATGCTTTGATTTTTTTTGTTCAGCACAACGCAGGAGCGAACTTCCTGATTTACTCAATACACATGGCATCCAACTCAAAGAACATCATTTGTACAAATCTATCCCAGACGTCCGGATTTTTAAAAATGATTTTGATGCGGTGTTGTGTTATAGTCCACTGGGGGTGAAAGCGTATTATGCACACCATGATAAACAGCCTTTGGCGATTTGCATTGGGGAGACGACGGCGGCGGCGGCAAACGAATATACTCCAGAAGTTTTAGTGGCTAATACAACGAGTTTGGAGAGTGTGGTTTACAAGAGTGTAATGGCTCTAAGATAATTTAATATTTTGACTTAGGCTCTTACCTAATACAAAAATTGTTTTAAAATAGTACTGCTAACAAATAAAATGCACAACATCAACGTATTAACTTATGCTTTTGATCATGGATTAGCTTTACCACAGGGAACCACAAAGAAGGAATTTATTTTTATGTAATTGTATATCAACATATAAGAGTATTAGTTAAACGCCAAAGGCAATTAATATTTTACGCCTAATCGTTTGAAGATAAAATGCATCAGCCAGGCAGGGCCTATAAGTAGGAATTGTAAGTCTTTCAAAAATGATGGCTTTTTTCCTTCAATTTTATGACCCCAAAATTGACCAACCCAGGCGATAAAAAATACGATCAAAGCTATAGTCCATAAGGGTAAAATCTCAATTTGGGAAACAGTTGAAGATAAAGCTATAGCTAAAACCCCTACAAATGCCATTCCAAGACCTAAAGGAATTGAAAGCGAAAAATAATACACAACAACTAAAACAAGAACGATAACAGCCCAATTGCTTAAGTATGTATCTCCAAAAACAGATAACAGTAGAGCATTAGGAATACTGTAAATTAATGCAACAACCGACCAAAAGATTGCCGGCACACAAATCCAGTGAATTTTCTTGTTGGTGTCATTTTTGTGGCTACGGCCATATTCCTCCAAAAGGCTGTCTATTTTTCTCATTTTTTGGATAAAATTAAAAAAACTCCGGTAAATTAATCGGAGTTTTAAAATAATTTATTGAGATACTGTAGAGCATGTATGTATAGGAGTTCAAGATTTTATTTTTTATATAATTAATCAAGACCAAATAAACTTACTTTGCGAGCACCCTCTTTCCATATCACTATCATATATTCACCTTTTTCTAAAGATTC
>CAYMXD010000399.1:0-3043 GCA_964394095.1 uncultured Mesohalobacter sp.
CCCAATTGAAAAACTTAAAGAATACGTGTTGCACTAATGGGTTGAACTCAGCAATACCTAATATTCAAAACAGGAAACTAAGTTTGTAGTACAGTAGAAGCTTTTGTCCAACTGCACATAATACAAGCTTTGAACCAAAAACCGTATATAACTTAAACCAAAATATAATTTGCCCTTAACCAACATTTTCCTATTTTGCGTTATATTTAAACGAATTTAAAAAACCAATACCCATGAAAGAAAAATTCCTAGACGCTTTCAAAGAAGCCTTAGAGCTTGAGGATGAATCGGTATCTTTTGAAGATATTTTAGCAGATTTTGACACTTGGGACTCCATGTCCAGATTGTCCCTTATCGCTTTACTCGATGAACATTTTGAAGTGGAGGTCTCCGATGCAGAATTCGACGATATCGATACCGTTCAGCAGCTTTTTGAATTGGTCAAGAAAAGAACAGCCTAATGGCAGAACTGACTTTTGAACATATTGGAATTTCTTGTATGGCTGGGGCAGTGCCTAAAACCCTCATCAAAAACAGAGCCTATACTGAACATTTTCCGGCTGAGGCTGTTAACGAAATTGTAGATAAAACAGGTGTGGAAGAGCGTCGCTTTGCGGAAGACGGACAAACTGCATCAGATTTATGTTTTGCGGCTGCGCAAAAACTATTTGAAGACCAAAACATCGATAAATCTGAAATTGATATCCTGTTATTTGTTTCCCAAACCCCGGATTATAAAATGCCGGCGACGAGCGTGACTTTGCAACACCGCTTAGGTTTAGCGAAATCAACCGCTGCTTTTGACATCAATTTGGGTTGTTCCGGATTTGTGTACGGCCTTTCTGTGGCTTATGCCTATGCCAATATGCCGGGAATTAATAAAGTTTTATTGCTCGATGGCGAAACCCGTTCTAAAGTCTATCACCCCAAAGACCGCAAAACCGGTTTTATTTTTGGTGATGCCGGAGTCGCTGCGTTGATTGAAAAAAATAAAAATTTGGGCAAAAGCTTCTTTTCATTAAATTCTGACGGCTCAAAGTCAGATTTGATTAAAATTGATGCCGGAGGTTACAGGACGCCAAGTAGTAAAGAAACCGTAAAAGAAAAAGTGGTAGATAAATACGGCAATATTCGTACCGATGAACACGGCTATATGAATGGCGCTGATGTGTTTAATTTTGTCTTAAGAGAAATCCCAAAAAACATCAAAAAAACCTTGGCCAAAGCTGAAGTTTCAGCAGATGATTGCGATTACGTAGTTTGCCATCAAGCCAACCGGTTTATGAATGATTATCTCGCAAAAAAACTAAAACTGGATAAAGCCAAAGTGCCTTCTACCATAGAAAAATACGGGAATACCTCTTCAGTTTCAATCCCCATAACCATAGTAGATCAGTTAAAAGACAAATTAGATGGCCAAAAAACACTTCTGTTAAGTGGTTTTGGTGTAGGCATGTCTTGGGCAACAGCGGTTATTCCTGCTGAAAATATTTCTATATCCAGTGTTGTAGAGGTTTAGTCGTTCGTTTCGCTCGCTGATTGGGGTTAAGTTGTTCACTTCGTTCAGAGTTTAGTTACTCGCTTTGCTCGCTGTTTTGGGTTTAATAAATTGTATAACTTTTTTATATACTGATTTGCACTTGAGTAATTTCATTTTATATTCGTATCAGAATTTTAAGACAAGTACAAATGCAAACGCAAATTTGCAGTCAAACAGGCAACTTGTTGCCGACTAAACAGAGGACGAAGTCCTCGACTAAACCCCAAACCCTCATCATTTAATCTAAAATTCACAAACACACATGAAAACAATAATCATCGTAGGCTCCGGAGGCCATGCCGCCGAACTCAGAGACTATATCAATCATAACAATAATGCTCGTCCGGCAGATTATATTCAAGTTATAGGTTTTATAGACGATAATGAAGAGACTTATAAGCATTACGGTTTTGCAGAGCCTTTTCTTGGAAGCATCAAAGATCATAAAGTCAATACAGATGTGAAGTATTTGATGGGCATTGCAAACCTAGAATACAGACAAAAAATCATAGAAAAACTCCAAAGCCAAGGTGCAGAGTTTATGGGTTTAATTCATCCCACCGCTATAATTTCTCCATCAGCTGAAATTCATCCCACCACTGTGATTTCTCATAATGCATCTGTTGGGGCAAAAGCCAAAATAGGCAAATACAACATGCTCAACTCCAGATGTACCATTGGCCATAATAGCCTTATGGGCGATTTTAATTTTATCAGTCAACAGGCGGCTATTTCAGGAAATACCAAAATAGGAAATGGCAATTTGATAGGCACCAATGCCTGTACCATTCCGGGCATGACAATAGGAAACAATAATAAAATAGCCGCAGGAATGGTTATTTATAAGTCTGTTGGTGATGATAGCACAGTATTGTTTAGGCACAAAGAACGATTGATGATTAAAAAAGGGGAGTGATTTTAACGCTTACTGAAATGCAGAGATGAGCTTGACTAAAAGCCAAAAAATTTTAAAGCGACTACTCGATATTAGCCTATCTTTATTTGGATTAATATTGAGTTTTTTGTTTTTAGGAGTATTGCTAATTTTATCTTCTATAGACACAAAGTCCTTGGGAATACTGTCTCAAAACCGAATCGGTCAGTTTGGTAAAACCTTTAGGCTATTAAAGTTTAAAACCATGCGTGATACCAATCAACCTCAAAATTATATCACCACCATTAATGATCCCAGAATCACCAAATTTGGACGTTTCTTACGCAAAACCAAACTCGATGAATTGCCTCAATTATGGAATGTTTTGATTGGAGACATGAGTTTTGTAGGCCCAAGACCGGATGTGTCCGGTTATGCTGATAAACTCGAAGGCGAAGATAGAATGATACTCCAGGTTAAGCCTGGGATTACTGGGCCAGCCTCATTAGCTTTTAAAGATGAAGAAGAACTATTGGCTCAACAAGACAATCCTAAAGATTATAATGATCGAGTAATTTGGCCTGAAAAAGTGAACATCAATAAAGCCTATATTAAAAATTATAGGTTTA
>CAYMXD010000400.1:0-481 GCA_964394095.1 uncultured Mesohalobacter sp.
ACACCTGCATTTCCTATTTTTCCGTAAATATCAGGGCGATAATCCGGATCGCTACCATATAATGTTACTGAATCAAAAGCTGTTGACAATCGTTTTGCCGGTAAACCATGACTTACATAGTGAAAACGTCTGTTGGTTCGTTCCGGACCGCCTTCGCCGGCAAACATTCGAGTGGGATCTTCACCGGTGCGTTTAAATGGATAAAGTCCTGCTGTATAAGGGAACTCGCCGGGCACGTTTTCTTGTAGCAACCACTTCAACAAATCTCCCCAGGCCTTATATTTTGGTAAAGCCACTTTGGGGATTTTGGTGTGAGACAAAGACTTGGTATGGGTGTCTATTTTAATTTCCTTATCTCTGACTTTGAACGTATAAACATCATCCTCGTATTTTTTCTGCGTGGACTGCCATTCTATGATTTTTTCCCAGTTATAGGGGTCGAGATCCATTTTAATTTTGTCAAATTCTTTGATTAGTAAGT
>CAYMXD010000400.1:491-3036 GCA_964394095.1 uncultured Mesohalobacter sp.
TTACAAGATATTTTGAAAAATCTTGCAACATTCTACTGTTATAACCATATCGTTTACCAGCTCTATCTAAACTTTCAGCAAACTTTTTATTTCTGTTAGTATTTTGATTTAAAATATCATCTTCTACTAGGCCATTTTTATCCAGGAAATCATGAGCATTTTCGTTAGAAATATCAGCAACTGTACAAATGGTTTTAAATATGCTATAAAGTTTTTGGGCCACCTCAACTTGATCTAATGCTTTTTCATCATAGGATCTGTTATTTTCTGCAATTTCAGACAAGTATCGGGTTCGTTTAGGCGGAATGATAAAAATCTTCTCCGACATTTCATCTGTAATTTCATAATTACTGCCTAAACCCGCACTTGTTTGTTCTTCAACTTTATCCATCAAAGATTTGTAGAGGATATTCATTCCCGGATCATTAAACTGCGAGGCAATCGTACCGTAAACAGGTAATGCATCTAAATCGGCATCCCATAGGTTATGGTTGCGTTGGTATTGTTTTTTAACATCCCTTAAAGCATCTTTAGCACCCCGCTTATCAAATTTGTTGATGGCCACCAGATCTGCAAAATCCAGCATGTCAATTTTTTCCAATTGAGTGGCAGCCCCAAATTCAGGCGTCATCACATAAAGCGAAGCATCGGAATGGTCTAAGATCTCGGTATCACTCTGGCCAATCCCGGAAGTTTCTAAAATGATCAAATCGAATTCAGCGGCTTTTAAAACATCCACGGCATCCTGAACGTGTTTAGACAAGGCCAAATTAGATTGCCTTGTCGCCAAAGAACGCATATAAACCCGAGGGGAGTTGATGGCGTTCATTCGTATTCTATCGCCGAGCAAAGCACCGCCGGTTTTACGTTTGGAGGGATCAACGGATATGATGCCTAAAGTTTTGTCCTTAGAGTCAACCAAAAAGCGGCGCACCAACTCATCTACCAAAGACGATTTTCCGGAGCCGCCGGTGCCGGTGATGCCGAGGACGGGAGAAGAGGCCCCTCTCGGTCTCCCCAAAGGGGAGAAGATTTTTTTGAAATCATCATGTTTATTTTCGGCTAATGAAATTAGCCTTGAAATCGTTGTTACTTCTTTGTTCTTTAAAGACTCTAAGACTTCGTTTGAAGACATTTTTTTTAACCAGGAGCCATCATAATTAGAAGGAACTGATTTCTCCCCTTTGGGGAGATTAAGAGGGGCCTCTGCCTTTTCCACCAAATCATTAATCATCCCCTGCAATCCCATTTTCCGGCCGTCATCCGGAGAGTAGATTTTGGTGATGCCGTAATCCATTAGCTCTTTGATTTCTTCTTCCAGAATCACACCTCCGCCACCACCAAAGATTTTGATATGGCCTGCGCCTTTTTCTTGAAGCAAATCATACATATATTTAAAGTATTCATTATGACCGCCTTGATATGAGGTCATGGCAATGGCATTGGCGTCTTCTTGGATAGCACAATTTACCACCTCATCTACGCTACGGTCGTGTCCGAGGTGAATCACTTCTACTCCTGTAGATTGAATGATGCGCCGCATGATATTGATGGCTGCATCGTGGCCATCAAAAAGAGAGGCCGCGGTGACTATTCTTACTTTATGTTGAGGGGTATATACTTCTGGCGTTTGCATAGATTTTAATATTTATCAAAAAAGTATTGCAAAATTACGGATTTGGAAATTAAAATCACTTAAGTCTTTGCAAAAGTGTAAAATCTTCAAATAATAACACTTCACTTGAATTAGAACAGTATAAACTTTTATGCAACAGAACATTAAATTTATTAATAGAATTCTAAAACATTATTAACATTTTTTTTAGATATATTTGACTATTTTAGGCTTCCAAAATAAAAAATATGATATAGAATTACTTAACCTTAAATCTTTACATTATGGCAAGAGCAATGTTTGAATACACGAAAGAAGTTTTAAGAAAAGTATCGTTTGATGTAAAATTATTTTGTAATGAAGTTAAAAAGGCAGTAAAGCGTTTATTGCCTCATGAGTTGGATGAGTTAAAGATTTTTATTGAAAATTTAATTTCAAAAAATCCGGAGCTCAACAAATGCAGGGTTTATCTTAATCCTTAATCGATCATTTTATTGACCGCCATTAGGGCGGTTTTTTTTTATGCTAATAAATCTATCCTGAAACTTAAAATTTATATGACCAACTGAAGTTTCTAAGCTTAATAAATTATATATTTATATCTCATAATATGAAAGTTTTACGGTCAGGTCGAGCCTGTCTACCGAACAAGGCAGGCCTGTCTACCGAACAGGAAAGCCTGCCTCGCCGGCAAAGGCAGGTGTTTTTTTCGACTGATAAGAAGAAAAAAAATGCACTTCGAATGCTCAGCACAGGTCGAGGGAAGAAGCTCGTTATCGTATTTAAAAACATGACTTTGTATTAAATAAAATTTTAGAGGCTCGAAGACCTTAAAGTAGTGATTTATGATACTATAACACAAGTATCCGAAAGATATGGAGAAAAGACCGCTTACTTCGATGCAACTCAGCACAAGTCGCTGTAAGAGAA
>CAYMXD010000401.1:0-3028 GCA_964394095.1 uncultured Mesohalobacter sp.
TCCCCTTCTACCCTTTCGCTTGAAAGACACCGGTTGTTGTGGTTGTTTCTGCAACGAGAAACCGACCTTTTTACTAAACCTCAAAAATTATTGCATTTCGCCCCCGAACAGGCTTTTTACAAACGCTTTAAAACCTTAAAACATATTGACTACACGACGACAGATTTAAATTCGCCATTAGCAGACGTTAAAGCTGATATTTGCGATTTACCGTTTAAGAATGAAAGCTTTGATGTGGTGCTATGCAATCATGTTTTAGAACATATCCCGGATGACACAAAAGCCATGCAGGAAATTTATCGCATCCTAAAAAAAGGTGGCTGGGCGGTTTTGCAAATTCCACAAGATTTAGACAGACAAACCACTTTTCAGGACGATAGTATCATCGACCAAAGAGAAAGAACAAGAATATTCGGTCAGTACGACCACGTCAGGGTTTACGGCTGGGACTATTTTGATAAGCTAAAATCAATTGGCTTTGAAGTTAAGGCCATAGAATACACCAAAGAGTTTAGTCCAAAAGAATTAGATTATTACCGACTGGCAAAGCGAGAGATTATTCCTTTGGTCAGGAAACCATTGTCTTAGCCTTAAAAGCTTTAAGGGTATCTAACAATTTTTGATGCATTTCATCATTATAATCCAAATGCGTGACAATCCGCCATTTGCCTTCACCCATCTGACTGATTTGTATGTTGTGTGCGGTCAAGTGCTCTAAAAAATCACTTTCCTGAATCTCATCGTTTAGATAAAATATGATAATATTGGTTTCTACTTCATCAACGCCTTTCACATAGTTTAGGCTTGAGAGGTGTTTGGCAATGTCTTTAGCTTTATCGTTGTCTTCTTTTAACCTTTCCACATGATTTTGCAGGGCATACAGTCCGCATCCGGCCATATAACCAATTTGTCTCATGCCACCGCCAAGGACTTTTCTCACCCGCATGGCATTTTTCATGAGTTCTTTCTTACCGACCAAAACTGTTCCCATAGGCGCACCAAGTCCTTTGGATAAGCAGATGCTTATCGTATCAAAAACCTGTCCTAAATCTTTGGGTGTGTAGTCCATCTCAGCCAAAGCGTTGAATAATCTAGCCCCATCCAGATGCAATCCCAGTCCCTCTGAATCGCAAACAGCTCTTATGGATTGCATGGTTTCTAAATCATAACAGGCGCCGCCACCTTTATTGGTTGTATTTTCTAGACAAACTAAACTCGTTAATGGTGAATGGTAAAAATCAGGGGGATTAATCGCCGCGTTGACCTGTGCCGCATTTATTTTACCGCGAGTTCCGTCTAAAAGTTTACAGGAAACGCCGGAATTAAAAGACACCCCACCGCCTTCGTAATGATAAACATGGGCGTATTTGTCACAAATGAGCTGTTGTCCAGGTTGAGTATGTAACTTAATGGCGGCCTGATTGGCCATGCTCCCCGTGGGGAAATACAAAGCGTTATCCATCCCGAATAATTTGGCAACATAAGTTTCTAATTGGTTTACCGTCGGGTCTTCTTTATACACATCATCACCGACTTCACAGCTCATCATAAAGTCGAGCATTTCAGGTGTTGGTTTTGTTACCGTATCACTTCGTAAATCTATCATTTTGAATTTTTTAATTTGATTATTAACTATGCCATATCCAGAGTGAGTCCGTTGATGTGCTCAATTACTGCTCGGGCGGCAGATTCACCATTAAGCATCGCCGCATTAAGAGAACCATTAGACAGGACATCCCCGGCTAGAAATATGTTGTCTTTTAGTTTTGTCTCTGTATGTGGAATTTGGTAATTCACATCTAAAATATCAGGAAGCGCCTGACCGATTTTATAATGTTTTAAAAGTTTAACAGGCTCAATCTCACAAATTTCTTTCAACTCTTTTTCGACCAGTTTTACCAATTCTTCTTTACTTAGGTCGTGAGATTTTATCACACTAACAGATAAAATCTGGGTTTTTTTTGATGCCAAAGTTAAATAATGAATATTGTTTATCAATGCGCCAGGTTCTGCAATCAGTCCAATCATTGGTAAATTTATGACCCTGTTTTCTACTTCAAAATATAAATTATCAACACTCTTCCAGTCGCTTTGTTGATTTTTTAAATTAGAAATTAAAGCTGACGGATCAGTAGCAATAATTATAAAATCAGCTTCAAAATTACTCCCGTCTTTTAAGCTTACTTTATTATCGACCACCTTATCGATTGAAGTATTAAAATGAAAAGTCGTGTTTTTCAAGCGATTGGCCAGCTGATTTGGAATGGCTTGAATGCCTTTTTCAGGAATACCGGCTTTGGCTTTGGAAAACAATTTAAAGGTAAATTCAAACATTCGACTAGACGTCCTTAAGTGTTCTTCTAGAAATATACCGGCGTAAAAGGGTTTAAAAAAATTATCGATAACTGAATCAGAAAAGCCATAAGATTTCAAATATTCTAGAGTTGTAGTGCTTTCAGATTTAAATATTTCATCGAAAGATTTTTTATTGAGAGTCCTGGCTAAATTCAATATTTTTAATTTATCAGAAAACGTTGCCAATTTAGAAAACAAGGTCGGAAAGAGCAGATCGAAATCTCTGTTGGGGTTACCTAATTTCCCTTGATAACCTTTTTTGAAGACAAACGCACCTGATGTAAAATATTTAAGATGTAATAAATCAATGTCTAAATATTTTTGAACAGCCGGATAATTTGGTAATAAAATCTGGAAACCCTTGTCATAAATGTTACCATCAATATAATCGGTTTGCACTCTACCTCCTACTCTATCGTTTTTATCATAAATTATTGGTTTATAACCGGCTTTTTCAAGGTTTATTGCAGCTACCAGACCACTGACGCCCGCTCCAATAATTACAATCTTTTTTTCTGACATATATTAAATCTAAGTATTATTGTATGTTTTTATAAATAAATACTAAAAATAAGCTTTGTGTTTGAATCTTCAAATGAAATAGTGTTATTTAATGGAAAATTATAAAAATGATCTCAAAAAACAATAATCAAATCAATTTATATTACCATCC
>CAYMXD010000402.1:0-3027 GCA_964394095.1 uncultured Mesohalobacter sp.
TTCTTCATCAAAAAACATGTTCAATACAAATTCATCTCCTTTTTTAATGTTTTTTTCATCGATATTGTTTCTTAAATAGTACAATGAGGACAACATATCCTGAGAGTTTTTGATAAAAGAATGTTTATGAATGGTATCGTGTTTATAGTCTTTTACGGTTGCTGTGTTAGAATTGTGATCGAAATATATTTCTTTGTTTTTAGTATAACCGCCCTCGTAAGTATCCCGAATAAATTTATGTGGAAGAGTTGTTTTTGGATCTACATAGGTTTCAAAACGATCTCTCACTTTAAAAAATACATCTAGCAAGCCTGTAGATTTACCGTAACCAACTATATGATGAACCTGATTGCCATTTATGGAATCTTGTTTGATAGTCAAACTGGCCTTGCTGGCATTAAACCATCCGTATTTGATTTTAAAACTTAACCATTCACCGTCTTTAAAGGCACTCTGAGCATTGCTTATCTGAAACGACAGGCCTAAGCATATAAAAAGTATAAAGCCTTTTTTTAACATGATTTGCTGGTTTTATTGGTTTTTATAAAGCTAAACAACTATCATACCTTTTTTCAAAACTAATTAGGGATATCTATCATAAGCCAAGTTTTGGTTAAAAACCCGTGTAATTTTAAATTATTCTGAAACTCGGTATTTGATTAATTCAAGCTCAAACAAATTTATAAATAAATGAAGCCTGCAAACATGATTTATAAAATATTTAAATTTTTATGCTATATCAATCCATAATACCATGGAATTATAAAACTGGCTGTTAACCAAAAACATAAGTTTAAGATAACTCCAACTTTAAAAAAATCTTTAAACTGATATTGTCCGGCGCTATATACCATGGTATTTGTTTGGTAACCAATAGGGGTCATAAATGTGGCGGAAGCTGCCAGCATAATTGTAATTAAAAAAGGGATTGGATTGGCTTCTAGATTTGTTGCTGTAGCAATAGCGATGGGTGCCATGAGGGCCGCAGAAGCATTGTTAGACATGACTTCTGTAAGTAATGAGGTTGTGATGTACAAACCAGAAATAATGGCAACAATACCGTAAGGGTTAAGATTTTCAATCATATTATCGGCAATGATAATGTCTAGACCAGTCTTATGAATAGCAAGACCTAAACTCAAAGCTCCTGCGAGCAGAAAGATAATTTTCCAGTTGATGGCGTTATATACATCTTTCATACTCAAGACTTTTGTAAGTACCAAAATTGTTACAGCAGCAATTGAACCTGTAAGGATATCAATAATATTGAGTGCTGCCAGCGAAACCATAATGGCAATTAAGGCTACAACAGAAAAAAACTGAGGTTTGTTAAAATCAGTAAGATACTCTTCTGATAGCAGTACAAAAGGAGCGTCTTGTGAAGACTCTTTTTTCTTTAATGATTTGATATAATGAGATTTGACTTCGGCTAGAATCACATCTCCTGCATATAGTTTTTGATTATAAAGGTCATCCTGAGAGATATCTCTTCTGTGTTTTATAGCTAGAGGTATGGCCCTATAAAGTCTTCTAAAATCTAATTCTCCAAGGGTTTTGCCGTGTATTTCTGAAGATGAGGTGATGACCATTTCAACTAGTACAGCGTTTTTTCCCATGAGATCATCCTCTCCGATTTTAAGAGGGGATACAGAAAAGGAACTGGCCTTTCCTTTTAAAGATTTTATTTTATCAGCATTACATTTTACTTTTAAAATATCATTAGCCTTAAGCACAAAATCTCCCTGAGGCATGATAAAAAATTCACCATCTCGTTTTATTTCTATGATATCCATTTCAAATTCTGTAACCAATTCAGAATCCATAATTTTAGACTCTACAGAGTTTGAGTGTTCAAGTAATTCAATTTCTGTGATGTATTGATTATAATCAACAGATTTCCTTAAGGTTTTAATAGATTTACTTTTTGGAAGTAATTTGATTCCAATAAAAGACATATAAATTATTCCTATAACCAGCAAAATAGCTGCAATAGGGGTCATGCTAAACATGGTTAAGCCTTCTATACCATTATCTTCTGCTATACCACTAACTAATATATTTGTGGAAGTTCCTATTAAAGTACACATCCCACCAAAAATAGATGCAAAGGACAGTGGTATCAGCATTTTTGTAGGTTCCTGGCCGGAGCTATGCGCAATTTGAACTACAACAGGAATAAACATCGCCACAACAGGAGTGTTGTTTACAAATGCAGATATAGCAGCAATCATAAGCATCATCATAAGCATGCCGACATTAAATTTATATCTGAAAATTTTTGAAAGTTTATGAGCCAGTACTTGTAAAGCCCCGGTTTTAAGCAAAGCAGCACTTAAAACGAACATAAAAGCTACCGTGATTGTAGCTTTATTACTAAAGCCTTTTATACCCTCCTGCGGCGTCAATACACCCGTTAAGATTAGGGAAACCAATATTAACACGGCTACCAAATCTACAGGTAAGGCTTCTGTAGCAAATAGCACAATAGCACATATTATAATACAAATGGTAATAATAGCAGCTGTTGTCATATGTTCTTAAAAATGCCAAAGATATTAATTCCTACTAAAATAGTAGGCATTTATGTTTCTGCATTTTTATTAATGTTTTGAAAGTAAAATGCGGGGAGTAAAATAATGACTAGAAGCGGCTGTATCAAAAATCTTCTTATGTAAAATAAGGTCATATAAGTCTCGTTTTCAATGTCATGTGCTACTAGCCAGAAGACTAATATAGCAACTATAAAAAGTGCAGTGTAGAGCATTCCACTAAATTGCAAATAAGATTTGTTTTGAAAACTTATCCAAATTAAAACTAATGATATAATGGTGTTTAAAAAATATCTAAAAGCCAAATTTAAACTATACCAAAGGCTATCTAACTCAGGGAAGGGCTTTTGCAGAAAATTATTTTTATAAAATGAAATCAGAGGATCATAAAATAATTCTGTCTCAAAAAACCTAATGAGTGCTAAACCAATAACGGATGCGATAAAGATTAGTATTTTGAACAACAATTTCACTTGGC
>CAYMXD010000403.1:0-1532 GCA_964394095.1 uncultured Mesohalobacter sp.
ATTAAAATTCTATCCCTTAATGTTCCATAATACCTTAATGTTTCAAACTCAAAGGAGTACTTTGCTTAATAATCGGTTTAGTAGTCATATGTTATACCAATTTAAATATTGTCGGTGTTTTACTTAGGAGGTAATAAAAAATAAAGCTCATTGGGGTTTAAAGCATTTGTCTCAAACAAAGCCTCGTATTTTAACATATTTGAGTAATTTTGAAATTTTAAATTATGTCTATAAATGTTCAATCTCCCTAAATGTTCTTTAGTTACCCCAACTTACAACTGGCCGGGAGCTTTAAAACTATTGCTAAAGAGTGTTTTAAACCAATCGCATTTGCCGGCTGAGGTGATTATAGCAGATGATGGTTCAACCGAAGACACAAAAGAATTGATAAAATCCTTTCAGGATAAATTTCCAGTGCCGCTTATTCACGTTTGGCATGAAGATAAAGGGAACCGGAAGCCTCGCATCATGAATAAGGCCATAGCCAAAGCTAAGTATGCGTATATTGTTGAAATTGACGGTGATATCATTATGCATCCGGAGTTTGTGAAAGACCACTTAAGATTTGCAAAAGAAGGACAATATCTTTACGGTTCTCGTGTCAATATCCAAAAAACTTATCTGCCGGAATTGTTTTCAGCTGAAAAAATAAAATTCAACTATTTTTCAAAAGGTATTAAAAAACGTGGTCGTAGCATTCATTTGCCACTATTGACCAATCTTTACAAACCGGTAGAACAACGTTCACGAAAATTAAGAGGTTGTAATATGTCCTTTTGGCGGGAAGATTTTATAAAAATTAATGGCTTTAATGAAGAGCTTGTTGGCTGGGGCATCGACGATTCTGAAATGATTCAAAGATTACACAATATTGGGATTTTGGGTAAAAGGCTTAAATTTGCAGGGATTGCTTATCATATTTATCATCCTGAACAGTCAAAATCACATATAGAAATTAATTTAGAGATTGAAAAACAGGCTGAAAAGCAACAATTAACTTCCATCAAAAAGGGTATTAATCAATTTTTGGATTGAATTCTTTTTTAAACTATTAACAAATGCCTAAACATCCTGGAATTCCTGATAAATTGATACAAATTTCAGCTGTTATCATCAATTACAATTCAAGTCATTATACTATAGAATGCGTAAAATCTATTCATTATCAGACCTCTAAAAGTTTAAATTACGAAATCATAATTGTTGACAACGATTCAGCAAAAGAAGATTTTAAAATTCTTAAAAAAGGCATTGAATCTCTGAAATGTCAAAATGTTCACCTTTACAGAAATTCGATTAATGCCGGTTTTGGAGGGGGAAATATGTTTGGATTTAAACACGCCAAAGGGAAATATGTCGTTTTTGTAAACAATGATGTAGAATTGAAGAATGATTGTTTTTCAATATTGAAAGATGCCATAGAAAACCATAATAATATAGGCGTCTGTGGGCCTACAACTTTCACTGATGGCGAAAAAATATTACCTACATTAGATTTTAACCAACTTCCAAGACCATATTGATCCATATAC
>CAYMXD010000403.1:1542-3013 GCA_964394095.1 uncultured Mesohalobacter sp.
TAGATTTTTATGCCTCTCCACTTAAATTTTTTTTTGGCCGAAAAATATTTAAAATTATCAGACCCAAACTTTACAAGCAACGAAAAACGAGATTAGAAAAAATTACTTACGGGGATTTTGTGTCGGGTAGTTTTATGTTTTTAAAATCTGATGTGTTTCAAAAAGCCGGTTGTTTTGACACCAATATTTTTTTGTATCATGAGGAAACAGATTTGTGTAAAAGGCTAAACACTTTAGGTTTAAAAGCAGCCTGTATTCCAGAGGCCATTTGTTTTCATCATCATGGAGCGAGTACGGTAAAATCAATAAGAATCAAGGTTGAACTAAAACGATCTTTGCTTTACGTGATAAGAAAACACTATGGGTTCTTCAATTATAAAATTATTAAATCCGTGTTACAATTAAAATTTGCTTTTAAAAGTATATTTTCATCAAGATACAGATTTTTGTTAAAAGAAATAAGCAAGGGAGCAAATGTATTAACTCATAAAAGTTAAATTCTTTAAAAACCATTACAGTATACTTGCAAAATAAATTATAAATTGTGCGATATGAGACCAATTATATCTTATTTTAAACAATAATATGTTCAATTATCACCTCACATTAAACACGAATAAAAGAAAACAGAAAATTGTTGATCAAGTTCTTAATCAACCTCTTAGAAATAAAGATGTTACAAATATCCACAGATTCAATAAAAAGAATGTGGGTGATTATTATTGTGCACCACATCTTTATTTTAAAAAACTGAAAGGTAAAGTTCTTGATATTTCTGATATGAGGTCAAGAAAAAAACACATTACTGATAATTTTGTTGAAGAGGTATCTCAGAAAGCAATAATCATAGGTGGAGGTGGTTTATTGAATATTAAGCATTTTAAAACCCAAATGAAATTGTTTGAAGAGCTCTCCAAACGAGGCAAGAAAATTATAATTTGGGGAGCCGGTCATAATGAAATTGATTACAAAAAATATTTAAAAACAAAATCATACTGGATTGATTTTAATAATATTGCCCTTTCAGGGACAAGAGACTATTCCAATAAAGAAAAAGATTATTGGATTCCCTGCGTAAGTTGTTTAAATACTATTTTTGATAAATCCTATGAGATTAAACAAGAAGTGGGTTTACTTTTTAATCATAAATCAATAAAAGATAACGATTTAATAGCAAAATATGAAGATTATCCTATATCTTCCAATACCTCAAGTCTTAAAGAAATGATTAATTTTATAGGGAAGTCAGAAACAGTTGTTACTAACAGTTATCATGCGATGTACTGGGCTATACTTATGCAACGGAAAGTTATAGCTATTCCAACAACTTCTAAGTTTTTTGACTTTAAGTACAAGGTTCCACTATCAACATTTGAAGATTTTAAAAGTGAATTGAAAAACACAAAAACTTACGATGGAGTTTTAGATGAATGTCGAGAAATCAACCTTCAATTCTCTAAAAAAGTTTTTG
>CAYMXD010000404.1:0-3008 GCA_964394095.1 uncultured Mesohalobacter sp.
CTAAAATGTTAAGCTTCCAGGGTGATTTTTTGATTTATTCTAATAGTCCTAAAAGACTAAGTATTTTAACTCCAAATGGTGTGCTTTTAAATACAGTTACACCAAACCCTGATAAACCTTTTGAAATATCAGATATAGCAGATATTGATGTTTTTGAAGATTATATTTTTGTATTGAGTCGAGAATATTATAAAATGCATATTTTAGATAGAAATTTAAATTTGATTAAAACACATAAGCTTCCGCTGTTAGCACAGTCCTTTAAGATGTTATCAGAAAACGAGGTTTTGTTTTACTGTGGTCACGAACCTTCTTCTGAAATAAAAACTCTATTCGTTCAATATAATTTAGATGATAAAAAAATACAAAATCAATATATAGATATTCCTAAAGAAACATCAGATTATTTTAAATTTTTGACAACAAATCACATTATAGAATTTGCAGGTCGAACAATCTTATGGGACAGTACATTAGATAAAGTTTACAATTTCAACCAACAGAATTTAGAAGAATATTTAAAAATAGATTACCAGGATAAAAAATTGCCAAAAGATTATTATAAAAATGAATTTCAAAATTCTTATGAATTTCTAACTAAAACAAGACAGACCTCATATGCATTCAGACATTTTGATTTTATGAGTAATCAGAAGTATTTACATTTTACCTTTGAATATAAAAATAAATTTCTGACGACGTTTTATAACCACAAAACCCAAAATGCTATTACGTTTGATAAAATAGATGATGATATTTTAACAGATCTTAGTTTACCCGCAATCAATTTTTTTGATGGTTTTTATGGATATAATAAGTTTATAAAAATTTTGCCTTATGAATATTTGAATCAAGATTTATTAGAGAAATATTCACACCTCAAGCCTGAACAAGATATAATGATACAGGGACATTTGAAATATTAAAACAATAATCTAATTAATTTTAAAGACAGTTATAGTTATGAAATTGACCCAAACACGCGAGAAAGATCGCCTACGAACAAAAACCATTTTCTGTTATAGTTTTTGATGAACAGCTCAAAGCTATAGCATACAAAAAATTTAAAGGTGGCCAATATTTTATACAAAATTCGTTTGCTGGTCTTGAAGGCTTATACCTTAACACCAACAACCCCTAAAACCCGAATTTTAATGAAAACACCTATAGCTATCATATCTATGATTTCGATTAATATATTATTTTAACTTATATTTAACAAAAAAAAAAAAAAATACAAGTTGTAGTTTTGGATATGTTTAACTTTTAAAATATTTGTATTATGAAGAAAATTAAAGCAATTACAGCAAGTTTAGTTATGGTTTTTGGAATTTTGACTTTGGCTTTAGGGAGTCAGGAAATAGCAGCGCAACAGAATCCAGATGTGCCTGAAATCGAAGAATGTGATACATGTCAGCATAACAGAAGGCAGGCAAACGTACCATGTATTAGAGGGTTTTGGAATGGTGGAAATAACGGCCATGGGTAGGGGATAGAATGAAATGTAAATCAGATGAAGATAACGATTGTCCTAATGAAACTTCATGTTCAAATGCAAATCACCCTCAATCAGACCCTAATGAGTAATTACTATTTTAATTTAAAGTTCTTAAAGCTTGTCAAGACTGTTTTGGCAAGTTTTTTGGTTTTAATTTTTTTTTCATGTAAAAATTCGGAGTTTTCAGATGTTATTAGGCTTCATACAAATACAACCACTAATCAATATTCCCAGATTTTTGATTACGAAAAATCTATTGTCTTAAAAGAAGCCTATCGATTTGGTCCAAATGTTGAAACTATTATAACAGACAAACAAATTATCTTAGTTGATAAGGATTTTTCAAATCAAATTTTTTATTATGATTTTGAAGGTGAATTATTACAAAAGATTGAATCCGGTATTGGAGGTCCTGATGAGTTTACTGAGATTTCCGATATAAGTTATGATTATGAACGAGATATTTTATATGTTTTTTCTGAAGATCAATACCGCATTTTAGGTTTAAATAAAAAAGGGGAAGTTGTTGAAAATTTAAAAATTAATACAAAATTCTATGTGCATGAAATTGAGCATATTTATGATCAAATTTTTGTATTTTATGCTGCTCAAGATAAGATGGGTAAGAATCAGGTCAATGTATATGATTTTAATTCTAATGAAATTAAATTGAGTTTTTTAAAAGGATTTTTCAACAATATATTTTTGACCAATGAAACTAATTTATGGAAAAACCCAGATCAAAATAAAATTTATGTAGCGCCGTACTTTACAAATTATATTTATAAAATTAATACCAAATTAGAAGTAGACTCCATTAAAATACAAAATACATTAGATTTAAAAAAGGTTAGTGATTTAAAAAATTTTCAGGAGTTAAAAAACTATACTTTTAAAAATAGCGAAAACTATTTTATTGGTTATTACAAAGAAAGTGAGTCTTTTAGAAGTTTTATATTTTATGATTCTAAACATGATGGAGGTAAAGTATATTTAAAAAATAAAATTAATGGGGAACGATTAAAATTTGAAGATACTACTAATGATCTTCTCGCTACAGATCAAGATATTGGCAAAATTCTATTTTTAAATGATCATTATGCCTATACACTTAATTCGTCAGAGCATTATGAAAATGATGAAGAACTAAAAAAAGAATTAATTGATAATTTAAACATCGAATCGAGCTTACTTTCAGATGAAAAATATGCTGTACTCAACATTTATAAAATCAAAAGACAATGAAAAAGATATGCTATAGGTTTTTGTATTTATTCTTGTTTATTGCTATTAAAGGCTATACTCAAAACATGGTTCAAGTAGTGCCAGAGGACAAAAACATCAGTCCTTTTTTAATAGACGAGAGAGAAGCTACAATGCAAGATTTTTATGAGTTTGTAATGTTCGTTGCACCACTGATTAAAAATATTAAGTGGCAATGGAATTGGCATCACAAATACCTATGTGATTTGCTTCAAGAAGAAATTGAGAGAATAGATAGGGGTGAGAA
>CAYMXD010000405.1:0-3008 GCA_964394095.1 uncultured Mesohalobacter sp.
GTATCATATCTTATATTTGATTCATCCTTTCTATCAACAAAATGAAAGCCTTTAGTAATTTCGTTATATTTTATAAATTTCGGCGTGATTAAAGTAAAATTGGAAAAATTGACAGGAATATCTTCCTGAAATTTCCATTCAGGCAAACTGTATAATTCAAAGATTTTTCTAGTATAGCTGTACTCTATTATAGAACCATTTTTAAGATTTGGAAAAGTAAATTTAATCTGTTCATAATTTTTAGTTGTTTCTTCTTCAATAATTTGATTGTTGCTAAGTTTTATTTTTTGAATTTTATTACCAATAAGATTATAGGTCCAGGCCTTAAGTTTAATAATGGCTGAGTTTTTAGAATTGTAGGGCAGCTTGATTGTTGCGTATTTATAACCCTGATCGTTGTAAATTTTAATACGCTTTTTCACTTCAAAACCAGTACCGTCTTTAATGTTTAACTTACCTGTTTTATACAATACAGCCGCCGAAGCAGATGAATCTAGAGGATGAAATTGTTCACTCAATTCGGCTATTGAAACCTCGCCAAATTCATTCTCTTGTGCGTAAACAGAAGGGTTTAAATGACAAACTATTATTAAGACGAATTGAAACAATCTTGACATATAAAGTGATTTTTTAAGTTTTATTAACCAATATAATTTTAGATTGATCGGCTTTGTGAATAGCTTTCATGAATTTTCTAAATTCCTGATAGTCTTCTTTAGAATAATCACCCTGATTGAGCAACATCCTTCTTTTATATAATAGGTTTCCTTTTTCATTTTATGCTCATGGACTATAGTTTTTTAAGAACAATTTTGTCTGTTTCTTTACTCACAATTTGACTAAAATAATCTTTTAATGGCTTGTAATACTCTGCGGGTAAAATCGGTGCATTTATGTCTTCAGTAACCACGACTTGAAATTTATTTCCTGTTTTTTGTACGTTGTATCTGAACATGGCTTTTCTCTCAGGTAACGCTACAGCAGTAGGTTCAGGTATATAATCTACAGTATAACCATCAGGAATTTCAATGTTAATCATATATTTGTTAGAAAATGGAAATGTGAAGTCTATGGGTAGTTTTCTGTCTTTTTTATCTTGTTTGAAGGGGTTTTCATCTTGAGCTAAAAATAGTAAAGGCGAAAAGTAGATATCTCCATTTATGACATCGGCAGCATTTTCTTTTGTAAAAATTATAGTTTCAACCACAGCATCGGAAAGGTTTTTAATATTTTTATTGCTATATTCAGTGATGTCAATTTCATAATCGTTTTCTTTTTTTTCTATGTAGTTTTCTTCATCAACTTCTGTAAATCTTGTTCTATAAATATACCCTAAATGCTTGGTGTACTGTCTTCTCATTTGTCCTTCTAAACTTCCATCCTCTTTAAGTTTTAAATTGAGAATAAAATTATCTTTAGATTTTTCTGATGGCTGAAGGCTGATTTGTTCAGTGGTTTCATCTGGTTTGATTAATTGACCAAACCAGTTGATACATCTTATAGGAAGTATATTTGGTGATGTATATGGACTTGAGGCATCAAGTAAGAGTAATTCATCATTAAGTTTTACTGATGCAATGACGTAATTATAATCCTTTTTAGATACAAAATTACTCGGTATGCCATGATCGATTGTACTTATTAAAACAGGATGAGCTTCAAGGCCAGCGTACCTTAACATAGAAGTAAGCATTAGGTTAATGTCTGCAATACTTCCTGTTTTTTCTTTATACACTTTCTTTAATTTTTCTGATGCATAGATGCCTAAATTATCATTCCATTTAATGTTATTTTTTACAAAATCAAAGATGTCTAAAATTAATTCTTCTTTGCTAGAAGAATTGTTGAGGATGGGATTTATATCATCTTCGTGATACCTCGTATCATCGAGTTGTTGACCAAAGTATTCAGATTCTTGAAGTGCTTTCGCAATTTCATTCCAAGTTGTAGACACTTGTTGATAACCACCCCCTGACTTTTCATAATATAACAATTCATGTTTTATAGAAGTTTTAAAATTAATAACATTATTAACAAAGGGTTCATCTTTTAATTTAGGCATATCTCTGCCTATATATGTATAAACAACCGCATTTTTTTTGTCGGTGCCTGATTGAGATTGTTGGGCTGAATTGTCATATCTAAATTTAAAATTTATAGCTCTATTCTCAACATTTCTCTCTAACTGTTGAAATCCTTTTTGCTGTTCCTTGTAACCCAGCATTTCAGGTATTATAACTTGAAATTTAGAATAATTTACAGGGATATCTGTCTGAAAATACCATTTTGGTAATTCGCTTACATGTGGAGATTGGTGAGTATAGGTATATTCTATTACAGTACCGGGCTTTAAGTTTGGAAAGGTGAATTTTACCTGTTTATAATATTCAGAAGATTTTTCCTCAATAATATCCTTTTTTCTTAATTTTTCCTGTTTTACTTTATTTCCCTCTAAATTATAAACGTATGCTTTAATTCTACCTATAGATTCCCTACTACTTACATTATCCCCATAATAATAGGGTAAAGAAATTGTGGCATAGTCAAAGCCTTTTTCGTCATAAATTTTTATGCGTTTTGTGACCTCAAGATTGTACACATAACCATTTTCATATTTAAACGTAAGATTGCCTTTTTCCCATAAAACAGCAGCAGTGGCTGAGGAATCTAAAGAGTGATACTTTTGTTGAAGTTCTTCTTTAGAAACATCTTTGAATTTGAATTCCTGCGCATTTATGCTATTGCTAATACATAGTAAAATAATTAATGAGATTAACTTTTTCATTTATCAGGTTTTATTAGTTAGAATAACTTTGGATTGATCTGCTTTATTAATCTTCTTAAAAAAATCTCTGAAATTTTGATAGTCTTCTTTAGGAAAATTTCCGCTTTTAAGAAGTAAACTTCTTTTATAAACTAACACACCCTTGTCATTTACGGAAAATATAGCGGAGTAGTCGCCAAATTTAGACGAAATATTGACATCATTAGGTTTAGACTCAATTGCC
>CAYMXD010000406.1:0-1333 GCA_964394095.1 uncultured Mesohalobacter sp.
AAAAACAACAAATAGGCCTTGTAATTTCTTGATGTTAAATTCTTAAATGTTTCTCGTATGTTCATTATTAATGTTTGAAAAATAAAAATGGATAAATATTTTCTGGTTTTTTCTTTAATATATCAATCAATATTGTACTTTTTAAAAAAGCATATCCGTATCCAAAAAATTGTATACAAACAGCATTTATCGTCAAGGTTGCAATTAATAAGTTTTTCTCTTTAAAGAGAACATCTAAAAACACAACTACAAAATACAAAACGTAAATAATAAGACCCCAAAAAAAGTTAAAAAACAATAGTCCTAAAGATAACAAAAGTCCTAAACAAAAGAGGCTTGGAAAATAAAAGGCAATTTTTCTGCTTCCCGGGTGCCAAGAATTTAAAATTGGTCTGACCAATCCAAACTTATATACCTGAGTGGCAAAACCACTCCAATGAATTCTCCTTTTATGGTAAACAAAACAATCTGAAAACAACTCTGTTGTAAAGCCTAAGCGCCTTAGCCTGAGCGCTAAATCAGGGTCTTCACCGGGATGGATATTTGAAAAACCACCAGACTTTTGAAACGCTATTCTTGACAGCCCCATATTGAAGCTTCTAGGTTGAAAATTTTTCTTTTGTTGTTCTTTTCCCCTTATGCCACCTGTTGTAAGTAGTGAAGTCATAGTATAATTTATGGCTTTTTGTACGGGTGAGAAACTTTTATGAGCTTTATCAGGGCCTCCAAAACAATCTACAGTATTTTTTTTTAAATGGTTTTCAACTTTAACAACATATTCTGGGGTAAGCAAAACATCACTGTCTAGTATAATAAAATAGTTTGCTTTAGCCAGTTTCATACCGTAATTTCTAGAATGACCTGGTCCTGTATTAGTTTTCGAATAGTAACTCATATGGAGTTTATGCGCAAAAGATTCGACTACATGTTGACAAGTCTGAGTTGAGCCATCTTCAACAATTACAATTTCGCAACTATTGATCTTGTGTACTTTCAGGCAGGACTCTAAGAGCTCTTCAATCTCCTTTGGCCGGTTGTAAACAGGTATAATAAATGAAAACAAAAAATTCATAGTGTAAAGATAGGCTTAATAAAAAAATCCCAAAGCAAGAATGCTTTGGGATTTTTAAACTCATGTTTCATGAAAGAATTATACTATTCTTTTACAAATTTAAAGTTTTTAGAGACGCCATCAATAGTTACATTCATAATATATGTACCTGACTGAAGGCTATCTACATTAAGTGATGGAGAAACACTTTTAGGTGCATCTTCCATAACCTGTTGTCCTAGCATGTTATAGATTCTCACGTTTTCTACCTGACTAGAAGTT
>CAYMXD010000406.1:1343-3007 GCA_964394095.1 uncultured Mesohalobacter sp.
AGTTGGGTTTGGATAGAAATTAAAGTTATTTCTATCAAAGTTAGTAGTAGAGATACTAGGATCGTCGCTAAAGTAAACATTATCTACATACGCGGTTACAGCACCTGCTGGCAAGCCAGATATAATTAATTGCTGTAATGAGGATCTAGATGTTAGTAGATTATTTGGATCAGTAACTATAGCAGGATCTGCAAAGTCGTTCAAAGGAATTTCTAAGCTTACCCACTGCTCCTGAGCAATATCGAAGGCTATTTCTCCTTCAACTCCTGCCCCAAGATCTACAAGCTTGACTCTAAAAGTCGTGGCGTTAGGAGACCACACGTCTATATGGAAGAAATCCATACCCGAAGCATCAATTGGATTAGCAACTGTTTCTATACCTGCAAAATCTAAATCAGTGTAAAGCTTAGTATCATTACCCTGAATTTGAATATCTGCCAATTGCGCAACCGACAATTGCGTAAGCCAAGTATCTACAGGAACATCTGTATAAACACCACTGAACATACTGATTACGTTTAATGGATCCTCAGTTGGATCTGGTGCAGGTGTCATGGGTTCTGGTGTTACTACTGGCAATTCTACTAGAGGACCTCCAGCCGGTAAAGCGACCCAAAGACCAAATGCAGGACCGTTTTGATTGGCAACAGGATCTAAGAATCCACTTGCTACAACACTTATAGCTTGATCTGAAAGCCCTAGTGTTTGCAGTGGGACTTCATAAGATTCTACCACAGCTGAGTTATCAGCCGTTTCAATATTTATGACATAATCTTGAGTCAGCACATCAAGATAGCCTTGAAATTCTGAATAAGCAAGATCATCTACAATAGTCCCTACAGGAACACTTGTCTCTACAGCGTCAATGGTTGGTGCATCGGTTGAACCATGGTGTACAAGAAGACTTGTATCACCTGCAACTGTTGAGCTTTGTTGAGCTCCGGCAAACACATCTAAACCAAAGTCTATGGTATTGGCTGATGCATCAAATTGGGTTGGATCTAAAACACCATTGGCTACTACAATATAAGTTTCATCTGCTGTTAATGTCGTATTTAAGCTGTAAATACTTTCAGAAACATCAGTACTTGTTGAAGGCGCCACATCTATATTAAGGAATGTATCCGCCGGTAAATCAACAAATGGAGTAGCTGTTCTAAATTCAAAGTCATCTAGTGTCAGTACACCGTTCACATAAACATCTACAAATTCAGCTGCCGGGTCTGCAGAATTATGGATAATCTGAACGCTTGCCGGTGTTGGTGCAGGCCCACAAGTTACCGTAGCTTCCCAACCCGCATCTGTTACACTACCGTCAGATGTAAACACAAAGGTTAAACTTCCTGATGGATGTGTAGAAATAAAGCTTAAGCCTTCAGGGTTACTGCCTTGTGTATTGTCTCCTGTCCAGGCACCGTCTGATAAAGGACTAGATCCTGGAGCGTCGTAACCTGAATCAATCAAGGGTGCAGATGTATCCGGACCGTCGTAAATTAAAAGTCCATCATAATCGAGCTCTGTACTAAAGCTTGTAAAGCTTACCGTGACAACATCACCAGCACTAGAAGGAGAAATCGTTACGGTTTCATCAGAATTTACTTCATAATCTGCTCCTGGTCCACCGTTATCATAGAATAAATCTCCACCACAGAAATCTGGAACTG
>CAYMXD010000407.1:0-3000 GCA_964394095.1 uncultured Mesohalobacter sp.
GTCAGGGAAAAGATGGTTCGGAGGTTTTTATATATTGGATAAATTCAGGAAAATTCGCTCGCATAACCCAACTTCCTAAAAGTCCGTCTTCTTTAACCTGGTCTAACGATGGGGGTCAATTGGCATTTAGCATGTTCGTACCTTCTCCGGCTCCGGTCATCGCTAAGCTTCCCAAAAAACCCAAAGGGGCCAAGTGGGCACCAAAACCCAGAATCACCGACCGCTTAAATCACGAATCTGACGGCAGAGGCTATATTCCATCGGGTTTTTATCATCTTTTTGTCATGCCTGCGCAAGGCGGTGCTGTCCGTCAAGTGACTTCTGGCGATTATCAACACCGTGGCAACATCAGTTGGTCTAAAGATGACACCAAGCTTTATTTTTCGGCCAACCGCAACGAAGATTGGGAATACGATTTTAGAAATTCGGAGGTGTACGCAGTTGATGTCGATAACGGCAAAATGGAAACCCTAACTGAGCGCGATGGACCAGACAGGTCTCCAAAAGTTTCACCTGACGGGTCTTTGGTGGCGTATTTAGGTTTTGATGATAGAAGAGATGCTTATCAAAATACTTTACTGTACGTCATGAAACCTGATGGTAGTAAAAAGCGATGCCTAAGCGCAGATTTAGATATGAGTTTGTCTTCTATTCAATGGGATGCTGACAGTAAAGGCTTGTTTTTCAACTATGATAAATACGGAAATGGCAAAATTGGGTATATTGACTTAAATAGCAATTTTAAAACCATAGCTCACAATCGCGGTGGAACCACCTTGGGGCGTCCTTACAGTAGTGGGATGTTTAGCCTGTCTAACACAGGAACAATAGCTTACACCTATGCTACACCACAACATCCGTCAGACATAGCGACCATAACTTCAAAAGGCAAAAAATTTACACGTATAACCGAACTCAACAATGCGCTGTTCGAATATAAAAGTTTAGGCAAAGTTGAAGAGATATGGTACGAATCTTCAGTAGATGGGCGTAAAATTCAAGGCTGGATAGTTTACCCGCCCAATTATGATTCTGAGAAAAAATACCCGCTTTTAGTCGAAAATCACGGCGGACCGATTTTGAATTACGGCGACCGGTTTAGTATAGAATTACAGTTGTATGCTTCAGCCGGATATATTGTGTTTTATCCGAATCCAAGAGGCAGTACCAGTTATGGAGAAGAATTTGCCAATTTATTAAAGAATAATTATCCTGGAGAAGATTATAATGACGTGATGGACGGTGTAGATGCCTGTATTAAAAAGGGCATTGCCCATGAAGATAGACTTTATGTTACCGGTGGCAGCGCCGGCGGCATCATGACTGCCTGGATGATTGGCAAAAACAATCGCTTTGAAGCGGCGGTGGTGACCAAGCCGGTCATGAACTGGATTTCAAAATTATTGGTAGCCGATAATTATTACGGCTATGCCAACTCCCGTTATCCCGGCCAGGTTTGGGAAAATCCGATGAATTACTGGAAGTTTTCGCCTATTTCATTGGTTGGTGATGTAGAAACCCCAACCATGGTTATGGTAGGCATGAATGATTTACGAACCCCACCAAGCGAAGCCAAACAATTATACCACGCCCTAAAACTCAGAAAAGTACCTACAGTACTGGTAGAAATTCCTGAGGCTAGTCATGGTATTGCCAATCGACCAAGTAACCTGATGACCAAAGTCGCGCACACCATTGCCTGGTTTGAAAAGTATAAGGAGTAGTGGCTTTTTAGATTGATGAATTGATATGAGAATATTTATGTCAAAAATTAAGGCTGAACTACTTGAATTACAAGGCTGTGCGAAGATTACAACTTTGTAC
Source organism: uncultured Mesohalobacter sp. (assembly GCA_964394095.1). GTDB lineage: Bacteria > Bacteroidota > Bacteroidia > Flavobacteriales > Flavobacteriaceae > Psychroflexus. The sequence goes on from CAYMXD010000407.1 coordinate 1,825, forward strand.
TCAGATTTGTTTCAATCTACCGCTGTGCGATGTTTGTAACTTCTCACCCACGTTTATTTATAAATTTAACTTTTTTGATTTTCTTTGATAGAAAACATTTAATTTTACTATTTTATGTATTTTAATAATATGTAACTAATCAGTATTAAAATATCGTTAAATTAAAAGTTTCAAATATCTCATTATTAGTATTTTGTATATTTTTTTTATTGCAAAAACCGCTAAGTCTTTCGCAAAGACCGTAAATTCGTAAATAATTATTAATCATAACTTTGCGATTTTTTGCGATTTTTCTTTGTGGCCTTTGCGTGAAATAAAGATTTGATTATCAATGCTTAAAGTAGACTGACTAGTTATAAAAATATATTTACAACACATGACTCGCACCAAAATCCATACCACCAAAAAATTAGAAAAGCTCATCAAAAAGTACATCTCATCTGAGGAAGAAATTGAGCAAAGACCTCTCGGGAGATGGAAAGCCACGGTATTTTATGTCAGACGGAAAAAATGTTGGTTATTAACAAATGCATTGACCAAATACAATGTAATCCTAACCGATATCAAAGCTTCCGATATGAGCAAAATTGAGCAAACCTTCAAAGATGCCTTCTACGCCCAGCTTATTTATGACGGGATTATGATAGACTTTAATGAGCTGGATTCAATTATCGGCGACTTAGTTTTTCTGCCTACAGACAATGATCGTAGAACAACCGGTTTTCAAAACACAAACCTAGACGCTTTAGAATGGTGGAAAGCCGAATTTGGAGATCTCAAAAATATGCCAATAAAAGATTTAGCCAATCGACTTAATACCACACCAATACATATTGGTGACAGCAAAAGAATGGATGATTTTACCTATGCCAGAGACGAAATAAAAAAAACTTTAAATCAATAAGTTTTTATTTCAAAGCACACTTCTCGTGTGACAAAAAAAGGTTAAAATAAAACTTTGGGTAATGTTCCAATTATCAACTATTCGTAAGAGGTTATTATTGTTGTGAAATTTAAAAATGGGTTACCCATATAGTTCTCAATAAACACCGGATTATACACAAATTAGTTTTCTAATCTTTTTCTTTCGAGGGTAAATGGTTGAAACCATTTAGAATGATATGATATCTTATTCAAGCCCAGGATTGAAATCGTGGGCTATAAAATGACAACAAC
>CAYMXD010000408.1:0-2993 GCA_964394095.1 uncultured Mesohalobacter sp.
AAGCATTGTCAGAATTTATGAATACCATCACCCCTACCAAATCAACATGGAATGGTGGAAATGCATCGGCATGGAAAAAAGATATTTTGGCCTTGAATGGCTTTGATGAACGCATGCAATACGGTGGTGAAGACAGAGAATTTGGCGAGAGGTTAATCAATTACGGAATTAAACCAAAACGTGTCAGGTATTATGCCATTATTATTCATCTGGAACACGAAAGAGGTTATGTCAATGAAGAAGCTTGGGAGAAAAATAACAACATTAGAAAAGAGACCAAAGCTTCACAAAAAATAAAAACGGAATACGGGCTCAATTTACATAAGAGTCCAAAAAAACATTGAGTTTTTCTTTTATCAATTCCGGTTTTAGTTTATTATAAAATTTTTCAACATTTTTTTTGACGAATCTGGCTTCATTCTTAATGAATAAGTCATTTTGATAATCGCTTAAATGCACAGAATCATTAGAATGATTTATTTCAAAACTATTCCAGCCTTCCTTAATAATCCATGGTGAAAAAATTGAAAAGCTTGGCACATCCAGAGCTTTAGCAATATTGATGGCGCCTCCTTCATTTCCAATAATGGCAACGCATTGCTTACAAATACCCATAAAATCTCTTAAACCTTTCATTTCAATACCAGTAATGATCTCATTCTGAGTTTTTGAATCACAATAATTGACGAGTTTCTCTATTTCAGGTTGCTGAGATGGCATATAATTCAATATTAATTTTGTATCACTCTTGGCTGAAATGTAATCTAGTAATTCTGCCATAAATTCCAGCGGATAAGTCTTGGTTTTACCACTGCCTAATGCGCTTATCATGACACATTTCTTATCTTTTAAGCCAGCATTGTTTATTTTTGATTTAGCTTTTTCTATTTCAGTATTCGTCAGGTATATTTTAGGTTTATCCTTATAGATTTTGACTTCAGGCATGAGTTTCAAAAGTCTTAATCTATTTTCTATGGCTGTACCGGCCTCAGTTTGTGAAGATTTCTTGATCTCAACAGTTTTGGTGTAATAAAATTTAGTGTATGATTTTTTAAAGCTGTAACGTTGACCAGCTTTCGAAAATTTGGTAATCATCAAGCTTTCCAGTTTGGCATAGGCGTCAAAAACGTGAGTGTAATTTTGCCTTGCAATCTCTTTTAGGAATTTATAAAATCTTATTTTACTTTTCCGGTATTTATCTTCAAAAATCACAAATTCATCTATATAGGGATGACCTTCAACAACTGGTAAAGTAAAACGATTGATTAAATAATGAATTTCAGCATCGGGAAAATTGAGCTTGAGATTTTCACAAATCAAACTGCTAGTGAGCACATCCCCAATCATTTTTTGCTGAATGACGAGTATTTTCAAAATATTAGTTTCAAGTTGTAAGTTGAAAAGTTATTAATTTAATCACAAGTTAGCTCCATAAATTATCGATGTTCCTACAGCTAAAAGCTAATGACCAATAGCTAAATACTACACCGCCACATCATATGTTCTCAAAGCATCATTTAGAGACGTCTTTTTATTGGTGCTTGCTTTATGTTGTCCAATGATTAATGCACAAGGCACGTTGTAATCGCCAGCAGGAAAAGACTTGGTATAACTCCCAGGAATCACTACTGAACGCGCAGGAACAATGCCTTTCATTTCTTTGGGCTGATCGCCTGTCACATCAATAATTTTGGTTGATGCGGTTAAAACCACATTGGCACCAAGGACAGCTTCTTTCTCTACCCGAACACCCTCTACAACGATACTTCTTGAGCCGAGGAAGGCGTTATCCTCTATAATCACAGGAGCAGCTTGTAAAGGTTCTAAAACACCACCAATTCCAACACCACCCGAGAGATGAACGTTTTTACCAATTTGAGCACAGCTTCCAACAGTTGCCCAAGTATCTACCATAGTTCCTTTATCGACGTATGCTCCAATATTCACATAGCTTGGCATCATAATAACACCGGCTGAAATATAAGACCCGTGTCGGGCTACCGCGTTGGGCACCACACGAATATCACGTTCTTTATAATTGGTTTTCAAAGGAATTTTATCGTGGTATTCAAATATTCCGGCTTCAAGGGTGACCATCTTTTGAATTGGGAAATAAAGTACAACCGCTTTTTTTACCCATGCATTCACTTTCCAGCCCTCTGATGTAGGTTCTGCACATCTAAGTTTTCCCTGGTCTAAAAGTTCTATAACGTCTTTGATGGCTTTTATAGTTTCCTGTTCTTTCAATAATTCTCTGTTTTCCCAGGCATCTGAAATTTTTGTTTCTAAGTTTTCCATTAAATAATTTTTTTTCAAAGATAAGATTTTGGTTTTGGAGACATGAAGGCAGCATATACTATATTTGCAAAAAAAATACACCTTATGGCTAAAGCCATGGCACTTGATTTTGGAATTAAACGCACAGGAATTGCCGTTTCTGATGATTTAAAAATGATAGCATCAGGATTACAGACTGTGAAAACCTCAGAATTGATGAATTTTCTAAAATCGTATTTATCAACTCATGAGGTTGATGTACTTGTAATTGGTCAGCCCAAACACGTTGATGGTGAGTTGATGGCTCTTGAACGGAATATTCTTTGGTTAATTGAAGACATTAAAAAAGAATTTCCGTCACTTAAGATAGAAAGAATAGATGAAAGGTATTCTTCCAAAATGGCTTCACAGGCTATTTCACAAAGCCATTTAAGTAAAAAACGAAAACAAAATAAAGGCCTCATAGATGAACTAAGTGCTACCTTAATTCTTCAGGATTATCTTGGTTAATAGGTGTAAGTTTTGGGTTTTGGAACTCCCGATTAAAACGCCAAACCCGGAACGAGAAGTTAGATATTAGAAGTTAGATTTAGACATTAGAAGATAGATATTAGACATTAGATTACATTTACGAACTTAGAAAATGGAAGTTATTGACCTGCATCACAAAGTTTAAAGTTCTCTTAGAATAAAGTAAAAACCCCTTTGCGAGCTTT
>CAYMXD010000409.1:0-2989 GCA_964394095.1 uncultured Mesohalobacter sp.
CTGCTTGTGTGGTTTTCAGAAATGGAAAGCCTTCAAAAAAAGAGTACAGAAAATTCAACATCAAAACCGTAGAAGGCCCTGACGATTTTGCCTCTATGGAAGAAGTGGTTTACAGACGGTACAAACGTCTTTTAGACGAAGACGAAGATTTACCCCAACTTATCGTGATAGATGGCGGTAAGGGGCAATTATCTTCAGCTGTAAAAGCACTTGATATACTGGGGTTGAGAGGAAAAATTTCAATCCTAGGTATCGCCAAACGTTTAGAAGAAATATACTTCCCAGGTGATAGCATTCCTCTATATTTGGACAAAAAATCCGAGACCCTCAAGATTATTCAACAGTTAAGGAATGAAGCACATAGATTTGGCATTAGCTTTCACAGACAAAAAAGAAGCAAAGAAGCTATTGACACAGAGCTTCAAAACATTAAAGGAATTGGACAGAAAACAGCAATTGAACTTTTAAAGGAATTTCGATCTGTAAAACGAATTAAAAATGCTAATAAAGAAGAACTTACCAAAGTTATTGGAGATTCTAAAGCGCAGTTAATCAAAACTTACTTTTCTGAAACAACATGAAAATAAAACTTGCTATATATTTCTGTTTATGTGTAAGCTTCTTGATGCAAGCTCAACTTAAACGCGATCGCCCTAAAGTAGGACTTGTTTTAAGCGGTGGAGGAGCCAAAGGCTTAGCTCATATTGGTGCTTTAAAGGTTATTGAAATAAGCGGTGTGCAAATCGACTATATTGCAGGCACTAGCATGGGCGCCATTATCGGAGGGCTTTATGCTTCAGGGTATACAGCTGCTCAGTTAGATTCCATTTTCAACCGAACAAATTTTTCAAAGTTAATACAAGATGAGCTGCCCAGAGAAGCCAAAACATTCTACGAAAGAGAAGAGTCTGAAAAATATGCCTTTTCGTTTCCATTTAATAACTTCAAATTGACATTTCCAACCGGCATTTCTAAAGGACAAAATATTTACAACCTATTAGCTCAGCTCACACAGCATATAAAAACCGATGATTTTAGCCAATTAAAAATTCCGTTTTTCTGCATGGCCACCAACATTGAAACCGGTAAACAAGTCCTCTTAAAACAAGGCAATCTGGCACAAGCCATGTCTGCCAGTGGCGCTATACCAACCCTTTTCAGGCCTGTAGAAATCAACGGCCAACTGCTTACTGATGGTGGTGTCGTAAACAATTATCCTATAGATGAACTCAAGAAAAAACCTTTAGACTATATCATAGGTGTTGATGTACAAGATAGTTTGTATTCCAGAGAAAAACTCAAAAGCGGTCTGGATGTAATGACACAAGTTAACAATTTTAGGACCATTAAAGCCATGGAAACCAAAAGAGAAATAACAGACGTCTATATTCGTCCGGATATTAAAGAATTTTCTGTCTTATCTTTTGATCAGGGTAAAACTATAATTGATAATGGTGAAATGGCTACGCTTGAAAAATATGATGAATTGGTTGAACTATATAGGCTTCAAAACATAAAAAAAACCGAAAAGAAGCCCATAAAAATCTCAGATTCAATTGATATTGGCGCTATAAACATTAGTGGTAACCTATCTTATCCCAGAAATTACATACGAGGGAAACTAAAAATTGAAACCAACTCTAAAATTGCATATAAAAATTTGAACAATGGACTGAATAATTTGTCAGCTACTGGAAATTTTAATCGAATAACTTATGATTTGAAAGAAAACCAGGGCAAAGCAAACCTACGCTTAAATATAGAAGAAAATCAAAATAAAACATATCTGAAACTAGCAGCACATTACGATGACCTCTATAAAAGTGGTCTGCTGATAAACCTCACTCATAAAAGTTTGTTTTTAACCAATGATGTCCTAAGTTTAGATGTGGTATTGGGTGATAATATTCGTTATGATTTCAACTATTTTATAGATAAAGGAAAGTACTGGAGTATTGGATTAAAGTCCAGATTCAACCACATAGAAGATAATGTTGATTTTGATTTTGTTCAGGAAAATTCAAATATTGGTGATTTTGATGTTAACCAAATTCGATTAGATATAGATGATTTCACCAATCAATTTTTTTTAGAAACTAGACTTCTTAGAGATTTTAGGTTTGGAATTGGTTTAGAACAAAAAAGTATAAAAGCGTCGACACAAACCATAGGAGAATTTATTGAGGAGGAGGTACAAGAAACCGTTATCGAGAAGCTTAACTTAATAAGTACTTTTGGATATTTAGATTACGATAGTTTGGATGATAAATTTTTCCCAACCAAAGGTGTGTTTTTTAACGGCCATTTTCATTTGTATCTTAACGACTTTGAAAGTGGTAGCTTCAATCAATTTTCTATAACCAGCGGAAGAATTGGTTATGTGTTTTCACCATTACCAAAAATAAGTACACTCCTCTCCTCAGAATTAGGCTTTAGAATAGGACAAAATGAACTCAGTGGCCTCAACTTTTTTCTAGGCGGTTATGGAAATAAAGCTATAAATAATTTCAGGCCTTTTTATGGGTATGGTTTTTTTAGTCTTTCTGCTAATAGTTATATCAAAGGTTTAGTGGAGATTGATTATAATTTTTATACTAAAAATCACATCGTTTTAAGTGCTAATTTTGCTAATATTAACGACGATATCCTTTCTACTGGAGAATGGTTTACAGTCCCTGACTTTAGTGGTTACGCCCTCGGATATGGTATAGATACGATATTTGGCCCCTTGGAGCTCAAATACACCTATTCACCGGAAACAAAAGACAACCACTGGTTTTTAAGCCTAGGTTATAAATTTTAGAGGGTGTATTTTTCAAATTTTGAATTATATTCACGATATTTGAATAAAATATAATAAAATGCCCTTTTATCATAAACTTGGTAAAATTCCACATAAACGTCATACCATTTTTAAAAAGCCAGATGGTAACTTATATTATGAGCAATTGTTTGGCACAATTGGTTTTGATGGCATGTCCACTAATTC
>CAYMXD010000410.1:0-2980 GCA_964394095.1 uncultured Mesohalobacter sp.
CGATAATGGTAGTATGATTTTTGATACAAATACATTAGATGTAGAAATCATTGATGATACAGACCTTGTTTTATCGAAAAATAGTTGTACGCCAGAATTCACGCAAGTAATAGATGACATTGTATGTACTTCAAATACTAATTGTACAGGGGCAGGTAATCATGAGCCTGGAGATGATCAGTGTACATGTGACTCTAGTCCAACTACCTGTGACCCTGCAGGCTCTATGTCTTGTGAAATACAATATGTTTGGGTTTACCAAAGCTGTGGTGGCGAAGGTGATCCATTTCCTTCTGGAACTAATGAACCTGCTACTAATACTGGAGGCGGTGGTACATCAAATAATAACAATAATAATACTAACAATAATACCCAAAGTGTTCCTGTAGAAGATCCAACTCCTATTTATCAACCTATCGAAGATTGTATTAACGGTCAATTAAGTCTTGGGGGTTCTGATTCAACGACTATAGATCCTGCTCTATTAGAGCAAATTGAATTGAGTAAGCCCGAATGGTATCAAATTAACACTTATTTACAAGATAATAATTGTAGTGAACAAGCACAACAAGAGGTTATTGACGATCTATTAGAAGAGTTCGACGAACAAATTTTCATAGACGAAGACTTTAAAAACATCCCTTGCTTAAAATCCGTCTATGACGATATGGGCAAAGCCTCTACATTTAACAACTACCTACAAAACTTTGATGCTGATATGTCTGTGGCAGATTTAAGGTTTAGTACAGATGATAATTTTTCATCAAATTATGAAACAAAATATCACAACGCTATGGCAATCACAAACCCTCCCTTATCTTCAAATGAAATTTTGATTGAATTTAATACCGACCCATCAACAAATGGAAATATATTGGATAAACCAAATGTTTTTAGAGCGGTGGCTATGATACATGAAATAATACATGCGGAGATGTATAGAAAAATGCTTGATGCAATGATTGAAGCAGAGGGGCAAGGCACAACTTTAGATTGGACTGAAATGAATAGATTCGAATTTGATCAATATTTAGAGACTTTACAAAATAAGTATTTTGGTATTTGGGAATATTATGTAAGATACAACGATAATGACGACACACCTGATAATGGACAACATCAACAAATGGCTCAACATTATAGAGACATAATTAAAGATGCATTAACTGATTATGACTCAACTCTAAGTGATAACCTAAAAAATTCGTTATCTTGGATTGGATTGAATGAAGCCAATGTTGTAGCATGGCAAAATTTATCCCAAACTGAAAGAGATGCTATAAACCAAACCATTATTCAAATTCAAAATACTTTCCCTAATGACTGTCCATAGATTTTTGCTTTCGATATTTTTGTTCATATTTTTGATGGGTTATTCACAAGAAAAAGCGCCATACCCTAAAGATACTATTTTTATTAAATATCAATTTATCAAAGGTAAAACTTGGAATGATAAATTTGAAAGAAAGTATAAAAGTGAGAAAGGGATATATTTTAATATTGTTACAAAAAGTGGTGATTTAGCATTATTTGCCTCTTATAAGTCAAAATTTGATACCTTAAATATTGACTACTTAAAAAAAGTTGAATTTTCAGATTTAAAAAAAATTGAAAAATTAGAGAGTATTTATTACAAAAAAAGATTTGGAAGGAATCCATGGATAAAAAACAAAAATGCAGTTTTTGTAACTTATGTAATTGAAAAAATAAGCGAATATTGTATAGTAAAATATCCTGTGATTTGGAGAAATGAAGGTATAAAAAATTAATATGGGATTGAAAACTAACCACAACACGAGGCTATAAGTAATGCGAGTGGTTCGGGCAAAATTCTAAGGTTTTGGTATTTTTTTTCGCTCACAATTTCTATATTTATGGAATGAAATTTATAAATTAAAAATTGTTCGCTTGAGTCGGTGCTGAATTGAAAGGTTTTGGCTTGTTTGGCTCGCACTACTCATAGCCGAGACCGTTAGCCACTATACATATAAATATAAATTACGGAAAATAACCGTACATTTATTTGTTTAAAATGTATTTTGAACGTAAATTTGCTTCTAATAAACTTATAATTATGGCAACTAAAGAAATAAAACAGAACAAAGCGAGATTTGACACTCGACTACCAAAAGAACAAAAAGTGTTCTTTGAAAGAGCTGCAAGAGTTGGCGGATACAGAAGTTTAACCGATTTTGTAGTATTAACATTACAAGAAAAAGCTAAAAAAATAATTTCAGAAAAAAAACAAATTATTGCTTCGGAAAGAGATAGTGAAATATTCTTTAATGCAATCACTAATTCACCGAAAGCTAATAAAAATCTTATCAATGCAGCGAATGAATACAAAGCTCATTTGGATTAATGAACGAACTTACCGAAAACTTAAATTCATCACATAAAAAGAAGGAATTCTCTTGCGGAAAAGACATGCTTGATAATTATTTGCATAAACAAGCAAATCAAGACATAAAGAGAAAACTATCCGCTTGTTTCGTTCTGAATGACAAGGAAACTGATTTATTAAAAGGCTATTATACTTTAGCAAATAACAGTATATCACAAGAATTGATTCCAAAAGAATTTCAAAAAAAACTACCAAATTCATATAAATCAATTCCCACTACTCTACTTGGACGTTTAGCAATAGACAATCGATTTCAAAAACAAGGAGTAGGAAAATTATTACTGGTAGACGCTTTAAAAAGGAGTTATGAAATTTCTAAAAGTATTCGTTCGTTTGCTGTTGTGGTCGACCCAATAGATGAAGATGCTGAAAGATTTTATAACAAATATGGATTTATCAAATTACCAGATAGCGGAAAAATGTTTCTACCAATGAAAACAATAAAAGGACTATTTGAGTAAAATACTGTGGCTAACACGAGGCTATAAGTAATGCTGTATGATGTGCTAAATCGAAGTTTTGAGATTTTTTACTAAATTTGTTAAATGGCTAAAAAGTAGTGGCATTTTTGCACAG
>CAYMXD010000411.1:0-2974 GCA_964394095.1 uncultured Mesohalobacter sp.
TGCCTTTTTTGGTGATGATGAGATGGTTGTTTTTAATTTCCAGATACTCATCATCAAGCGCATTTTGCATTTGAAGGATCAGGTAATCTGAAAATTCTTTACCTAAACTTGACCTGACTTCGTCGAAATTTACACCCCATTTTAGCTTTTATTAGTTTTAAAGTATATTTACTTTAGGTTTCATTTTAATCATTACTCAACAAACTATTTGACTTCAATTGTCTAAAAACTACATAAATTATTTTTAAATTTGTAAGATGTTATCAGAAGAACAAAAAAAGATCATTATTAAAGCCATGATGCCATTTAAGCCAGAAAGAATTGGTGTATTTGGTTCTGTGGCAAGGAATGAAAATTCCGAAAAAAGCGATATTGATCTACTTTATGTTTTTAATTCGAAATATTCATTGTTTGACCTTTCCGGCTTAAAAATTGAACTCCAAAGCCTATTAAAAAGAAACGTTGATTTAGTTGAATTTACAGCAATTCATCCAAGTCTTAAAAAAAGTATTATCAAAGATTCAGTTATTTTTTATGAAAAATAAAGACAGGGATTTATTTAGATTGAACCACATTGAAGAATCTATTTCTAAAATCATTGAAATTGTTTTGAAGCATAAAAAGTTTGAATCTTTTAAAGTCGATTGGATAAGCCAGGATGCTATGATTAGAAATTTTGAAATTATCGGTGAAGCTGCAAATCACTTGTCAGCTGAAACTAAGTCTAAATTCACAAATGTAGAGTGGCACAAAATTAAAGGCATGCGAAATCTTATAACACATGAATATTTTGGAGTAAAACTTGAAGTCATATGGGATACAGCAATAATTGAAATACCTAAACTACAAAAAGAAATCAACGAGGTAATCGTCAATTTATCGAATAAATAATCTAAAATTCAATCTTAAACAACTCCGCCGCAATCCCATCACTCAGAAATTTGCCTTTTTTGGTGATGATGAGATGGTTGTTTTTAATTTCCAGATACTCATCATCCAGTAAATTTTGCATTTGAAGGATCAGGTAATCTGAAAATTCTTTACCAAAGCTTGACCTGACTTCATCGAAATTTACACCCCATTTGGTGCGTAATCTCGTCATGATGTATTCGTTGTATTGATCGGTTTTACTTAATATTTCAAGGTTTTGCGGGAGTTCGTTATTGGCAATAGCTTTGATGTATTTGATGTTGTTTTTAATGTTCCAGGTTCTTTTTTGCTTGCCATCGTAGCCATTTCCAGACGGACCGATACCAAGATAAGGTTTGCCTGTCCAGTAGGCTAAATTGTTTTGAGAAAAATAGCCGGGTTTGCCAAAATTGGAAAATTCGTAATGCTCGTAGCCTTCCTTAGACATGGTGTCGTAAAGCAAGTCGAAATGTTCGGCCGCCTGTTCGTCATCTACGGGAGGGATGATGTTGTTTTCGATAAATCGATTCAAGGCCGTGTTCGGTTCGACGGTTAAAGCATAACAGGATAAATGTGGCACCTCGAAATCTAACGCGGTTTGTAGATTAGTTTTCCATCGTGATAAATCCATATCGGGCATCCCGTAAATTAAATCTATGGAATAATTATCGAAATAGTGTTTGACCAACTCAATGCTTTTTTTGGCTTCAAAGGCATCATGTGCCCGATTCATCAGTTTTAAATCCTGTTCATAAAAGGACTGCACGCCCAGACTTAGTCTGTTGATGCCTTGTTGTGTTAAGGTTTTTAGAAGTTCTTTAGTTATATCATCAGGATTGGCTTCCAGAGTAATTTCGGGATTTTCAACTATGTCGAAGTGTTTGTTAATCGTTTCAAAGATTTGCTCTAGTTCTTCAGCTTTTAAAAGACTCGGGGTACCGCCACCAAAATAAATGTTTTTTACAGGCACTTGTAAGTCGTCTTTTCGCAGTACTAATTCTTTACAAAGTGCATCAACCAAAGCCCCTTTATGTTTCATCGAGGTTGAAAAATGAAAATCGCAATAGTGGCAGGCTTGTTTGCAGAAAGGGATGTGGATGTAGATGCTGGACATTAAGGAATTATAAATTTTGAATTTTGAATTTTGAGTGCAAATTTACTAGATATAACCTCACGCAAAGCCGCAAAGGCGCAAAGTTTTTTTAACCCAACAAGTTCGTTATTCAATGAGTTTGGTTGTTGCTGACTATAGACCTACTTATTGCTTTAAAAACTTTTTCTTTATTACCCTATTATCACTTTCAAGATGAATAATATACATAGCCTTTGCCAGTTCAGATATGTCTATGCTTGTATTGCTATAATCTTTGATATGCCTGACCAATTGCCCTTGAAGATTGTGAATTTTGATGCTGTTGATTTGAAAATTTTTAGCCTGAATATTCAATACTTCTTTTGCCGGGTTAGGGTAAATACTGACTTCTTTATCATTGTATCTATCTGTACTTAAAGCGCAGGTTTCAGAGAAATAATAAGGGTTATCATCTGCCTTAATTGTCCAAGTACTATATACGCCTGTTCCGGCAGTTGCTGCGATTTCATCTGTGACTTTTATGCAAAATAGATTCTCATTAAATTCTTCATTTGATTCTCCCCATAAATCAAAAGGGATAATATGTATATCGATATCAAGATTACTTACATCTGTTGATCCTGTTTTAAGGTCCAATTCTCTCAAAAGCCAATTGTCTGGGGCATGTATGGTATCTATAGAGGGATTGTTGTTCAAAATAATTCTTTCAACACTATTATTTATAGCATCACCACCCCCATACATTGTAAATTTTTTAAGGTTAGTGTTTTGTGATAAATCAAGATTAATATCATTATTAGACTCAAAAAAATTTTCAAGATTAAAAATTTGTAAACTTATAAAGTCTTCTAATCCACTTAAATTTTCTATGAAATAATTATTCAGTGATAAACTCAATAATCCAGATATATCAGAGGTAAGAACCTGCCCGTTTAAAGTGTCATCCGAATCAATATTTTGATCTAAAAGAGT
>CAYMXD010000412.1:0-2972 GCA_964394095.1 uncultured Mesohalobacter sp.
CCTTTGATAGTGATGGAAATACAATAATTCTGGAACTTTACCAGAAAGATGTATATACACCTGATGTTATCATACGAACTAGTGATGGCAGGGAGCTAACAGATAATATAGACTTAGGAAAACATTACAGAGGTGTTATATCCGGTGATGCTTCATCCTTGGTTTCTATAAGTATTTTTAATGAGGAGGTCTCGGGTTTTATCTCGAATGAGTCAGGCACCTATACTTTAGGAAAATTACAAAACAATACGAATCAACATATTTTATATAAAAGCCAAGACCTATTGCAAGAATATTTTATGAATTGTGAGACTGTAGATGATGGTAATACCTATGATTTAGAGGATTTAACTTATCAAAAATCAGACGCTTCCTCCGCCGATAAATGCGTTAAGGTTTATGTAGAATCTGGAAACTCTATTTATAACGGATTTGGAGGTAACGAAACCAATACAGTTAATTTTTTAAGCAGTCTTTTTGCACAAAGTTATGTGCTATATGATAATGATGGTATTTTTATGCAGACTTCTGAATTGTTTATTTGGACAACACCTGATCCCTACACTTCTTCTGATTCAGGTACCCAACTATCTGGTTTTCAAAATAATACTTCTAATATTAATGCAGATATTGGTCATTTGGTAGAATTACAAAATATTGGTGGGATTGCAGCAGGATTTGATGGAATATGTAATCCTGATGTTAATGAAAGTTTATGCTTTAGTGGACTAAATAACTTAAGTTTTAACAGTGTACCATCGTATAGTTTCAATGTATATTTGATTACGCATGAAATGGGCCATCTACTAGGGTCAAGACATACCCACGCCTGCGTCTGGAATGGTAATAATACTGCAATTGATGGCTGTGCCAACTTTACGGAAGGAAGTTGTGCATTGCCAGGTGATCCAGTTGGAGGGGGCACTATTATGAGCTATTGTAACCAATCATCTGTTGGCGTTAATTTTAATAATGGTTTTCACCCGCAACCACGTGCAGTCATCAATAATTCAGTTAATGATATAAATAATTGTTTAGGCAGTTGTGGTTTTGATTGTACCGTTGCAGAAGTGCCAACTAATATTTCGGCCGGAGTTATTTCAGATACGTTTGCAAATATTACCTGGGAAGGATTGGACAGCGCTACTTTTGACCTAAGATATAGAGAACTTAGCACAATAACATGGACTGTTCTTACCGATAGAATTGTAAAAAATGGTTTTCTAGATAACCTTCAGCCGGATACAGAATATGAAGTGCAGGTGAGAAGCAAATGTTCCAACGGCAATACTTCTTTGTATTCTGATTCATTTATTTTCAGGACAAATCTTTATTGTAATTCTTCTTCTCAAAATGCTTTATCAAATTACCATATTAATAATGTAAGTTTGAATACCATCAATAATAATTCAACCCAGAGTACTTACAGTGATTTTACGAATATCAGTACGGCACTTAACCAGGGAGAAACCTACTCTGTATCGATATCACTTACCTCAAGCAGCGGAGGTTTCAGTACAGATTATTCTGTTTGGATTGATTATAATTTAAATGGAAGTTTTGAAGATGCTGGTGAACAGGTATTCACCTTTAGTGGTTTCGCTAGCCAAACTACCGTATCTGGTCAGTTTACGGTACCAACTGGTTTAGAACTCGGAGCTACCAGAATGCGTGTATCTCTGAAAGACGATGGTTCCCCTGGGTCTTGCGAAACTTTTGGTTTTGGCGAAGTTGAGGATTATACCATTAATATTGAAGAACAGCTCTGCACTGTTTTTGAAGATTTTGAAGCTGGATTACCCGCCGGATGGTCTACAGTGGTCAACACTGGAACGTGTAACTGGACAAATCAAGCAGAAACACCTACTGGAGACGATTTTCCAACTTTAGCTATGGTATTTGACGATGATGCCTGTGGTGGAGGTGCTCCCGCCAGTAATGTGTCTTTACTGTCGGATGTGTATGATACCTCTGGAGCCACTTCTATCCTCATCGGATATGATGTTGCATTCCAGGAAGTTGGTTCAGGAGAAACCTTAACAGTAGAAGTTTGGGATGGTGCAGCATGGCAGCAAATTGCGCTTTATACTACAGACCTAAATCCGGATATTCAAACTGAATCAGGTATTGATGCGACTGCTTTTGCAAATCCTAATTTCCAGGTGCGCTGGACTTACGATGATGCCGCAGGAGCATTTGGTTGGCATGCTGGTGTAGACAATTTTTGTTTACGTCTTGTGCTTCCGCCACCACCTCCAGTGCCGTGTACTGTTTCAGAAGATTTTGAAGCTGGATTACCAACTGGATGGTCTACTGTAGTCAATTCCGGAGCATGTGACTGGGCTAACCAATCTGCTACCCCGACAGGAGACAATTTCCCAACACTGGCTATGGTATTTGATGATGATGCCTGTGGTAATGGTGCCCCTGCCAGTAATGTTTCTATTCTATCAGATGTTTATGATACATCGGGTGCCGGCTCTATCCTTATCGGGTACGATGTTTACTTTCAGGAGTTTGGTGATCAGGAATTTACAGTAGAAGTTTGGGATGGTACAACATGGGAACAAATTGCATTTTACGATGCGAATCTTGATCCAGACATCCAAACTGAAGCAGATATTGATGCCACCACATTCGCCAATGCTGATTTCCAGGTACGTTGGACCTATAGCGACATTGATGGAAGTTGGGGTTGGGGTGCCGGTGTTGATAATTTCTGTATGAAAATAATTTTTAACACTTGGGAAGGTACAATTAGTACAGATTGGAGTACCCCAGTTAATTGGAGTTCGGGTACAGTGCCTACAAGTACAGAAGTTGCCGTTATTCAAGATGTTCCAAATCAACCCTTAATTAATAACTCTACAATTGCAGAGGTAGACAATCTAATTCTTAACCCTAACACTGTGGTCAGTGTAGAAGGGGTTTTAAAAGTTTTAGTAGATATCACTAATGATGGTGACATTATA
>CAYMXD010000413.1:0-2958 GCA_964394095.1 uncultured Mesohalobacter sp.
GTGCTTTAAAACTTTGTGATGTTGACTTTGAACGCAAAACTGTTTTTATAAAAAAATTCATTATTTACTATAATTTTTAACACGAGAAAGCCTTCCCGAATTTCGAAAAGGCTTAAATAGTTTAAGAAAAAACTTTGGCTAACTCTAATAATCAATAAAGTATAAGGCTTCTTAATTGAACTAACTCTTCTTTTGAAAACCCTAAACCTTCAATAAAGTAATTTTCAACGCTATTGTATTCTGAAGTTATTTGTGCGTATGCTTCATCCAGATATGCTTTTCTTACATCCATAAAGGGTCTCAAAGTTTTATGATCTATACCGTAAAATGCTGCTTTTTCTAACATTTCTTCGTTTTCTGCGTATCGATAATAGTTTGACATAAGGTAATCTGCATAAATATCTTCTTTACTTACGCCCAATACATCCAAAAGCAAAGCTGTTGCTACACCCGTCCTATCTTTGCCAGCTGTGCAATGATATACCAAAGGAGTTTCATTTTTGTTCAGTTTACGGTAAAGGGACTTGTAGCTATCTTTAAAATTGACTGCAAAATCTCTAGTTGCAACTGTCATAAAATCTGCACTTTTTTGAGCATCAAATTTTTTGATTTCTTTTATCATTTCCTTTTCTCCACCACCTCCCATGAGGCTGTCTTTCCCTACAGGAAGGTGAAAGTAAGCAAAAGAAGCGTTGCTTGGAATATTGTCTGGTTCTTCGGTTGTTTCTGAAGATGTCCTCAAATCACAAATGGTTTTAATTCCTAAATTTTGTAATTTTTCAATATCATTTTCAGTGATTTCTGATAGTTTATCTGCTCTATAAATCAAACCGAATTTCACTCGCTTTCCCTCTTTGGTTTTCATTCCACCTAAATCTCTAAAGTTATGTGCGCCTTCGAGTATAATTTTTTTATTACTGTACACTAAAGAGTCTCCATCGTTATTAACAAATCCAAAAAACCATCTCTTATTAGCAGTTTTAGGATTTTTTTGATAATCCTCAACACTAGTCAAATTTGTCCAATCCAAGTCTTCAGGAGAAGACGCCACACATATTTTCCATTCCTTGTCATTTTGAATACTCATGGCATATTCACCATTTTTATTTTGGATAATTTCTATTTCATTAGTAAGTGTTTTTGGGGGTTGCTCAGCTTTTTCATAGTTTGCACATGAAGTAAGAGAAATGGCAACGAGTAATAGTATAAAATTAAGTTTCATAAGAATGAATTTATTTTGGTTAAAATAATTGATAAGAAATACCTAGTTGACCTCTCAATGAATAGTATTCTACTTGTTCTGGTCGGTTTACATTTCCATGGAAATAACGCAGAGGTTCATTAGTTAGATTGTTTAACTCCAAGAAAAGCCTTAGTTTGTTATTAAAGGCATAAGCTGCAGAGAAATCTATGGTTAAGTTTTCATCATACCAGCGGTTGTGTTCTGGGCCAAACTCCGAAAAACCTACTACATTTTTACCTTTATAGTTTGCGGCAACACGAGCAAGTATGCCATATTTTTCGTAAAATATAGACGCATTATAAAGGTGTTTGGATTGATTGGGCAAAGGCTGTTTTAAAATTGATTTTTCAATTTCACCAACTTGATTTATATCAAAAACCGGAACATCAACTTCAGAATCTGTAAAGGTATAATTTACATCTATACCAAAGCCGCTAAGAATTCCAGGCAAAAACTCAAGTCTTTTTGAAAGTCCTATCTCCATGCCAAATAAATACCCATTTTCTAGATTTCTAGGTTCATTAATGGTATATACAAGACCATTAATATTTTGTTGACTTGTGCTATTAAAGATATCATCTGTAATACGTTTATAAAACACACCTCCAGAAAGGATACCTACGTTGTCAAAAAAGTATTCACCCATCAAGTCAAAATTATCAGAAAAGGTGGGTTCTAGATCTGGATTTCCTCTTGAAATTACTTGAAAAACATCATTTTGAGTTGCTCCTGGGTTTAAACTTCCAAAACTTGGTCTGGCAAAGGTTCTTGTATATGCAGCTCTTATATTGATATTGTCTTTAGGTGAGTATTTCAAATGAGCCATGGGCAAAAAAGCGTTTGTCGTTCTGCTACCTTTGGCTTCTACAATCATAGGTTCTTCATTTTCGTCAATGACAACTTTATTACCAGTATAGTCTATTGTTGTCACCTCGTTTCGAATTCCTCCAATAAAGCTTAGTTTTTCATTTACTTTATAAGTTAACATAGCATAACCCGCAAAAACATTTTCGGTTCCTTCAAAAAAGCTTGCTGCAGAAGATGGATTATTTTCATCTTGACGTATTCTTACAGCATTTAGTTCATCAATAGATTCTGGTGTAAACAAATTGAGAAGTTCATCTTGTGTGACTTGATCTACCAATTGATCATTATAATTTTCGCCTAATTCTGTTAGGAACCCTCCGTTGCTTGGGAACGCCTCTGTTTCATAATTGTTGAGCAAGGGAAATGGAGAGTCAGGAACACCAACAAGTGCACCTGGAACAAATATAGTGAGAGGTGAGGCTTCACTTCTGGTTTTTGATCTAAATTTTCCACCAAATTTCAATTTCAATTTATCTGAAGATTCATGCTCAAAATCGATTTGGCCTATAAAATCTTCTTCTTCACTAGATTGTTCAAAATTTAAAAGTGTTTCAATGAATATTTGGTCTGGCGAAAGAGGGTTAGCCATATTGGGCTGAATATTATTAAAGGGATCCCCCACAACACCTTGTGGAGCGTCACCTTCTAGATATTTAAACCCATCTGGAGAAAGACCTTGAAATCCAACATTTTCTTGTCTAAAAATCCCTAATAAAAGCCCTGCTCCCTCGTCAGGGTTTGGTGTAGGAGTAGATCCTAAGTTAGCTTTCGTCTTGTATGTAGCTCCTTTCCAACTTAAAGATGTTTTTGGACTTAATTGATGATCACCTCCAAATTCACCTCCACTT
>CAYMXD010000414.1:0-2953 GCA_964394095.1 uncultured Mesohalobacter sp.
GTGAATCAACGCACAAACTTGAAACCAGAAACCTGAAACCAGAAACCTGAAACCCAAAACCCAAAACCTGAAACCAGAAACCAGAAACCAGAAACCAGAAACCAGAAACTTAAAACCAGTATCTATCGACTATAATTAGGTGATTCTTTTGTGATGGTCACGTTATGTGGATGGCTTTCTGTAATCCCAGAAGAGGTGATTTTCACAAAACGACCGTTTTCTTTAAGTTCTTTAATAGAGGCTGCACCGGAGTATCCCATTCCTGCACGCAAACCACCAATAAACTGGTTCATACTTTCGTACAATTCACCTTTATAAGGTACTCGTCCAACTATGCCTTCAGGTACCAATTTTTTGATATCGTCTTCAACATCTTGAAAATACCGGTCTTTTGAGCCTTTTTTCATAGCTTCGATAGACCCCATACCGCGATAAGATTTGAATTTACGTCCATCATAAATAATAGTTTCTCCCGGGGATTCTTTTGTTCCGGCAAGTAATGAACCTAACATGACAGAATCAGCTCCGGCAGCAATAGCTTTAGGGATATCACCGGTATAGCGAATACCACCATCGGCTATAATGGGTACGTCTGTATCTTTTAAGGCTTCGTAAACTTCCATGACAGCAGAGAGTTGAGGAAAGCCAACGCCTGCAACTACACGGGTTGTACAAATAGAGCCTGGCCCAACACCAACTTTTACCGCATCAGCGCCTGCTTCAACAAGGTATTTTGCAGCATCGCCTGTTGCTATATTACCTACAATAACATCCACATTGCTGTGATTGGCTTTTAAGGCCTTGAGTACACTTACCACACCTTTGGTATGGCCATGAGCTGTATCAATAATAATAGCATCCACGTCTGCGTTAATCAAAGCATTTGCTCTTTTTTGGGCGTCGCCGGTCACCCCTATCGCAGCCGCAACCCTTAATCTTCCATACTCATCTTTGTTGGCTAATGGCTTTTGAGTGAGTTTTGTAATGTCTCTAAATGTGATGAGACCAACCAATTCATTTTCACCTTTAACCACGGGAAGTTTTTCAATCTTATATTTCTGCAGGATAACTTCAGCTTGCTTTAATGAAGTGCCTTCAGAAGTTGTAACCAAATTTTCGGTGGTCATGACCTCTACAATAGCTTTCTCGTCATCAGTTTCGAAACGTAAGTCTCTATTGGTCACTATACCAACAAGTTTGTTCTTATCATTTACTATGGGAATGCCACCTATGCTGTGTTCCTTCATAGAATTCTTAGCATCTTTCACCTTGGCGTCTGCCTGAAGTGTTACCGGATCTATAATCATACCGCTTTCGGCACGTTTCACTTTTCTAACTTTCATGGCCTGCTGGGCAATGGTCATATTTTTATGCAAAACACCAATACCTCCTTCTCGGGCGATTGCAATAGCCATTTGGGATTCGGTAACGGTATCCATGGCTGCAGAGATAATAGGCACATTAAGGTCTATATTTCTGGAAAGTCGGGTTTTTATGCTAACTTCACGGGGTAGAACTTTAGAGTAATTGGGAACTAAAAGGACATCATCGTAAGTAAAGCCTTCAAATTGAATTTTAGGGTAAGAATTCATAACTTTGCTTTCTTTGCAAAATTAAATCATAAATAATTGAATTAGGCTTTTCTGTTAATTTTTTTGGAGGATTTTGAATAAATATTTGAAAAGTAAAAAGATTTCAATCTACTTCTCTCCCATTCTATCTAAAAATTTAAATTTGCAGCATGAAATTTAAAGACGAAATTAACCGAAGACGAACCTTTGGTATTGTATCTCACCCTGATGCCGGGAAAACAACTTTAACTGAAAAACTCCTTTTGTTTGGAGGAGCGATACAGGAAGCAGGTGCTGTAAAATCTAACAAAATAAAAAAAGGTGCCACCAGTGACTTTATGGAGATTGAGCGCCAAAGAGGAATTTCGGTTGCCACGTCTGTTCTGGGTTTTGAATATAAAAACAATAAAATCAACATTTTAGACACGCCCGGTCACAAAGATTTTGCTGAAGACACCTTTAGAACCCTAACGGCCGTTGATAGCGTTATCGTAGTCATTGATGTCGCTAAAGGTGTCGAGGAACAAACTGAAAAGCTGGTGAAGGTCTGCCGAATGCGCAACATCCCGATGATTGTGTTTATCAATAAACTGGATCGTGAAGGAAAAGATGCCTTTGAGCTTTTGGATGAAATAGAACAAAAATTAAATTTAAAAGTCACACCATTAAGCTTCCCTATTGGAATGGGATACGATTTTAAAGGCATTTATAACATCTGGGAAAAAAATATCAATTTGTTTACAGGCGATCCGAGAAAAGATATTGAAGATACCATTGAAGTTACAGACCTTGATACTCCAGAACTCGATGAGCTTATCGGTACCGATGCTGCTGAAAATCTCCGGGAAGAAGTCGAACTGGCTACTGGCGTTTATCCAAAGTTTGATATTGATAAATACAAAGCGGGAACACTCCAACCTGTATTTTTTGGTTCTGCTTTAAATAATTTTGGCGTTCGTGAACTTTTAGACTGTTTCATTACGATTGCACCCTCTCCAAGAACAAAAAACAGTGATGTTAGAGAAGTAAAACCTGATGAGGATCATTTTACGGGTTTTGTATTTAAAATTCACGCCAATATGGATCCGCGTCATCGCGACCGTTTAGCTTTTGTAAAGGTAGTGTCCGGTAAATTTGAACGTAACAAAAATTACCTCCACGTCAGACAAGGAAAAACTATGAAATTCTCTAGCCCCAATGCCTTTTTTGCTGAAAAGAAACAGGTAGTTGATGAGATGTATCCGGGTGATATTGTAGGCCTTCACGACACCGGTAATTTTAAAATTGGAGATACCTTAACTGAAGGTGAAGAACTGATGTATAAAGGTATTCCAAACTTTTCTCCAGAACATTTCAGATACATCAATAACGCCGACCCCATG
>CAYMXD010000415.1:0-2456 GCA_964394095.1 uncultured Mesohalobacter sp.
AGCCGGTAACATAAGGCACCATTTTACGCATCCAAGTTGTACCGTGTGCGCTTGGCTGGGCGATGACGTTGTTGCCTTTTAACTCAGCTTTTGTGGTGTCTCGGGTGATTTTATGGGTTTCTGGAAACTCAAAATTTTGCCTGAGAACCTCGGTCATATTTTCAATAGCACCGTGGGTGTAGATGTTTCCGATATCCGGGTTTAGGTATTTTAAGACCCGCTGGCCTTTACCGAGTGAATAGACCAGAATAACAGAAGTCATGTTTTGGTCTTGATTTTCTGCCCACCACGTATTGATCTCGTCAAACACCTCCTGTTGGGGTTGCCATTTAAATACCGGTAAACCAAACGTGCATTCGGTGATGAAACTGTGGCATTTTATAGGTTCAAAAGCCCCGGAAATTCCATCATCTTTGGTTTTATAATCGCCGGACACGACCCAAACTTCGCCTTTGTATTCTACCCGAATTTGTGAACTTCCAATAATATGACCAGCTGGATGTAAGCTGAACTTGACATTGTTGATGATAAAGGGTTCACTCCATTCTACACCACTCACAGAGATGTCTCCCAGTCTGTGTTTGATAATAGGAATATTGAGATGATGGGTGATGTATTGTTGATGACCATACCTGGAATGATCGGCATGACCATGCGTAATGATGGCTTTTTTGACGGGTCGCCAGGGGTCGATGTACACATCCGCTTGAGCGCAATAAATGCCTTTGTCATTAAAAATCAATAATGGGTTTTGCATGATATAAAAGTATGGATTTCTATGTCATGTTAAAAACGCATTTTAAAAATTAAGAGAGATTTAGGGCTTATGTGGGTTCTAAAATGGAGGTTTTTAGGGTGTATTCCTTTCAAACATTATAATTTCCAATACATCGATCTTCAATTTTTTCCTTATTCTGAAAAAACAAAGTGCTAGAAAGCAAGCTTAGGCTTAGACAAAGGTGTCAGCATAAGACATTAAGATTTTAAATCAATATTTGTTTGCTGTTTTATTAAGTAAAGTGAAATTTAAATAAACTATGTATATGACATAACGTAAAATACGTAATGTAAAATATGTTAAATTATGATACTGGTAATCCATTTATTATTCAAGGGTATCAAGGTAAATCTTAGCTTTGTAATCATCAAAAAGAACTACAAATTTCGGAAGATCACATGCTTAATCAAAAAGATTTTAATTTATATAGCTGGAGAAGCCCAAGCAAAACTTCATTTTACACTGTTTGGCTCAAGAGCTAAAATCTGAATATAAGATTTCAACTTTATTTTTTGATTTGTCTCCTTGTAGAGAATTGAAATCTTTTTAAAAGTAAATTTTTTATTACTGTTTGTTGAGCCACTTAGGCAAACCAAAAAGTAGAAATAAAAGCAACAGTTAAGCATATTATACAAAGTTTAGATACAAATATTGGCATTGATGCCCTTACAGGTATGCCTGAGCTTTCATTTAATCATAAACCCAATTTAGAAGTCAAACATGAATAATCTGTAGAAAACTACTTGAGTATTTATAGAAAATTAAATAAAAAACTCAAAAAGTCATCAGTTTACATTATATTTAAAGTCTAAAACGAAGCACCATGCAAATCACCATCTCAGGAAAAGATAAAAATCGACTAGAACAAGTAGAGGATTTAGCTAAACGTTTGGGCTTAAAAATCTCAAAAACACAGAAACTCAAGGAAAAGAAGAAAGAAAAAGCCATTGAGGCTCTGAAAGAGTTAAGAAAAATGGAGGCTTTTAAAGATATCAAAGACCCGGTAGCTTGGCAAAGAGAACAACGTCAAGATCGCAACATAGGTAGAGATGAATAAATTACTCTTAGATTCAAATTTTATAATCGGTGTTGTAAATGGAAAGTTTGATATTTCACAACTAGAAAATACCTCGCTTCTGGTATCTGAAATTACAAGACTCGAAACTTTTGGATACCATAAATTAAAATCTCAAGAGGAAAAATTATTAAAGCAATTTTTCAGTAATATTGAATGCCTACATATTTCAAAAAAAATTATCAATCAAGCTATTACATTCAGAAAGCAAAAATCTATGAGTGTAGGCGACGCCATCATAGCTGCAACTGCAATAGTTTATGGTTTACCCTTAGCTACACAATACCAAAGACTTTAAGCATATTGAAAAGATAGAATTAATCAACCCTATAGAGATTTAAAGATGTCAGAAGTGTCTACACAAAATATCCAAATTTGCAAAGTTCAATTCCCGGAAATAGAATTGAGAATACAATTTATCTTAAGCAACTGTTTTTTTTAAAACAACATTCGCCTTTAAAAACCAATTTGACATATTCATTTCAATAATACAATCGATACAGGTTGATAAGTAAGCATCATAAACTATGTTGCTAATTTTATAACCTGAACTTTATTTTAAAAAAATTACCGAAATAAATTTACATCATTGGAAGCATTATA
>CAYMXD010000415.1:2466-2946 GCA_964394095.1 uncultured Mesohalobacter sp.
TTCTCAAAAAAAAAATTTAAAATATTGAATCACTTTAGTTATATTTAAGGATTATAAACTAAGGGCTTAAAACGTAAATTTGTAATTAAATATGTATCTAAAAAAAGTAGTATGAAATCGAAAGAATTAATAAGTCAACTACAAAAAGCTCTTACATTCAGTGAAGATATAGACACTGTAAACGTGATACAAACTCATATATCTTACGTTGTTTTAACTGGTAAATATGCCTACAAGATAAAAAAACCTCTTGACCTTGGCTTTTTAAATTTTTCAAGCCTTGAAAAAAGAAAATACTATTGTGAACAGGAATTAAAACTGAATAAGAGACTCTGTCCCGAAATATACGAAAAGGTCGTAACTCTAACAGAAAAAGAAGATGGAATAGAAATAGATGGCTCTGGTAAAGTTATAGATTACGCTGTTAAAATGAAAGAATTTCCCCAAAGTCATATCATGTCTTTTCTCTTAGATGATGAT
>CAYMXD010000416.1:0-2930 GCA_964394095.1 uncultured Mesohalobacter sp.
TTCTAAAAAACTGTCTTTACAAATGTTTTTTATATAATCTAATGTATAGGGCCTTTCTGGGTGTCTGGACAATTGAACCCTTTGCCAGGCCGTTAAATTTTTATAAATGTCTTTTTTAACTTCTAATAATTTCTTTTCAATTTGTTTGCAGGTATCTGATACATCAACATCGCTATCTTCACCAATAGTACAAGCCTGATTGTATTTTTCTTCTAATTCTTTAATAGGTAATTCAAAATCTAAATATTCCATAAAATTATATTTTAGTTTACATGCTTTAAGTTTTTTAATTTAAAACTTAAATTTAGTCACAAAACAAATATAAAGACAAGTTTTTAATCTCGTCGTTTTAATGCCCTTAATATTTGAAACTTTAATTTTATAACTGATATATTTCAACTCCAAAGACAATTGAAAACTTAATTTCTAGTCTATGCAGTTTTCATTGTAGTAATAAATTGAAAATATAATATCTTCTTTTTTAAATTCTTTTTCTTCTACTTTTTTTATGAGCGATAAGCAATCTGAAAACTTTTCCATCATTGCTTTTTTATAGCTTTTAGAAAAAGGAAGTCCTCTGGTATAGAGGTGCTCAACATCATCTTCATTTTTTTGACCGATGTAATAGCTATATCTTGGAAAGTTGATTTCAACATAAATAAAATTATTTCTAAATTCATTATCCACTAAATCAAAGTTACCGAATACATCAAACACATTGGCATTATCAAATTTAGCTAAATATTTTTCGGCTCTTTGTTGTAATGGCATTTGTGAAACAATACCATGACCAAATATCTTAATGTACAGACTCAATTTACCATTCGAAATTATTTCCATAAGTTGAGGGTATTTAGAATCGTCTGTATTCTTATAACTGAATAACCTATAATAATCGTTCTCTTTAATATTTATGCCTTGAATTTCATCTGAAGAATAGGTTTTATATTTTAGGCTATCATTCCTGAATTTGACTGAAACAATAGTAGATATGCCACTAATTTCACCAATGCCTTCAATCTTAGTCCCGTCTTTTTAGAGTAATTCTGCTTTACCTTTTTGTGCATTTAAGTTTAAGGAAATGCCAATAAAGAGTAAAAATTGAAATGCTTTGAGCATACAAGATTAAATTTTGATTATCGCTTAGCTTTCTGAAGTAAAAATATAGCTAAAGCGCCAAATATAAAATTTGATAACCATACAGCAATAAAAGGGGAGAAGTCTGATTTTTCTGCCACTGTGCCAAACACTTTATCCAGAAAAACATACGTAAAAGCAATCACAATACCAATAGCCAAATTTATACCCATACCCCCACGTTTTTTAAAAGAAGATACCGCAACCGCTATTATGGTCAGAATAAAAGTAGACACAGGAACACTCCACCTTTTATACAAATCAATCATATATAAATTGATGTAAGGCGAACCTCGCCTTTTCTCGTCTTCAATAAATTCTAATAATTCAAAATAATTTTTTGATTCTGCGGCGTAAATTGTTGGTGTTAATTCCTCAAGTTCAAAAGGCAGGATTGTATCAAACTTTCCATGTTTTATGAGTATATCATCCGTTTCTGTGATTATTCTTTTGTTATAAGACTTTAAGGTGTAATCTAGTGAATCTTCATTGAATTTAATTTGATTTGCATTGATCTTAAACATCATTCTTTCCCCTTCAAAATGTTCTAACGAAAAATTATAGGCTGTTTGGTTTTTTGGACTATAACTTGAGGCGTAGATATATTCATTATCATTAATCTGCCGATAAATATTTTTTGTATCCCTGACAGATTTATTGTTTTTTAAGTATTTGTAGTAAAAAGAATTGTAGTCTTCACTAGAGTTAGGATAAATGTACATGCTAAAGCTTAAAGCGACTAAGAAGACCACTGTAGCCCCTGCCAGGTAGGGTCTTAAAAATCGTGTAAAGGAGACCCCGGAGCTCAAAAAAGCAATAATCTCTGAGTTATTGGCCAATTTTGAAGTAAACCAAATCACAGACAAAAACAGGAGAATAGGAAAGAGTAAATTGGCAAAATGAATGACGAAATTGACATAGAAGTATAAAATTTCATCTAGTGGTACTTTGTTTTCTGTGAGGTCATCAATCTTTTCAGATAAGTTCACTATTATCCCAATAGGCACAAACATGATAAGCATTATTGCAAAACTGATCAAGTAGCGTTTTAAAATATACCAATCTAAAATTTTCACTATAACCTATGCTTTAATTGTTCTACCATTTTAGATTTCCAAGAGGTGAAAGTTCCGTCTTTTATATGAACGGCTGCCTGCCTTACCAAGGCTATATAAAATCCTAAATTGTGAATACTGCATATTTGCTTAGCCAATAATTCATTAACCGTAAACAAATGCCTCACGTAGGCTTTACTATAATCCTGATCAACCCAGGTTGTTCCATTTTCGTCTAAAGGCGAAAAGTCATCTCTCCATTTCAGATTTTTGATATTTATACTTCCCTGACTGGTAAATAAAGTGCCGTTTCTCGCATTTCTGGTTGGCATTACACAATCAAACATATCTATTCCTAAGGCTATATTTTCGAGTAAATCTATCGGCGTACCAACACCCATTAAATAACGTGGTTTTTCCTGAGGTAGTATATCTGTCACCAAGTCTGTAGTTTCATACATTTCTGCATTGGGTTCTCCAACAGAGAGTCCGCCGATAGCATTGCCCGGTAAATCAGCCTCTGCAATATATTTGGCAGATTCCTGTCGTAAATCTTTATAAGTGCTTCCCTGAACAATAGGGAAAAGGTGCTGTTGATAGCCGTATAAGCCCTCGGTTTCATTAAATCTTGTAATACATCTGTCCAACCATCGATGCGTCATATGCATAGAACGTTTAGCGTATTGATAATCGCAAGGGTATGGTGGACACTCATCAAAAGCCATAATTATATCGGCA
>CAYMXD010000417.1:0-2925 GCA_964394095.1 uncultured Mesohalobacter sp.
GAAAAAGTGTCTTACAAAATGATTTGGGAGCATGATAAAAGTTTTGAAGAGAATTTTAAAAAAGCCTCTAAAATTGAACCTAAAGATGCCGAAGAAATGCGAGTAGTAGGCAGTCGGTCTCATATGAATGAAGCGACAGAAAACTTCATTAACAACTTAAAAAACAAACAACATAAACCTGTTGAAATCGTTTCCAAAGGGAGCTCCTTAAAATTTTGTTTGGTTGCAGAAGGTTTAGCCGATGTGTATCCCAGGTTTGCACCAACAATGGAATGGGACACTGCTGCCGGCCAGGCCATTTGTGAAGCCGTTGGTTTACAGGTCATAGATCAAGAGACACAAAAACCTATGATTTATAACAGAGAAGATTTATTAAACAAACACTTTTTAGTGTCTAAAGCTTGATTTATGAGTAGCAACACTGTTTTTCATCACTATAACATTACACGAGAAGATCGAGAAAAACAACTTGGTCAGCGTGGTTTTGTGTTATGGTTTACCGGACTCTCCGGCTCCGGAAAATCGACCATTGCCAACGCCGTTGAGCAGCAATTATTTGATTCCGGTTACAAAACATACACTTTAGATGGCGATAACATAAGACAAGGCATCAACAAAGGCCTGACATTTACAGCAGAAGACCGTGCTGAAAATTTGAGAAGAATAGCAGAAGTCGCAAAGCTGTTTGTCGATTCAGGCCAAATTTGTATGGCTGCTTTTGTGTCTCCTACGCTGGCAGACCGTAAAATTGTAAAAGACATCATCGGCGAAAAAGACTTCATAGAAGTTTTTGTAGATACCCCGCTTGAGGTCTGTGAACAAAGAGACGTGAAAGGACTTTACGCTAAAGCCAGAAAAGGTGAAATTAAAAACTTTACCGGAATTTCTGCGCCTTATGAAGCCCCTGAAAATCCACAAATACAAGTCAAAACAGAAAACAAAAGCATCGAAGAAACCGCAAAAGAGGTCTTTGCCTTTATAAAATCCAATTTTTAAAATTATCAATGATGAATAAATACTATCTTAATTATCTCGACGAACTAGAATCTGAAGCGATATTTATCCTCAGAGAAGTTTGGGCACAATTCCAGAATCCTGTCATCTTATTTTCAGGAGGTAAAGATTCTATTTTGGTTACACATTTGGCTAAAAAAGCGTTTTATCCTGCTA
Organism: uncultured Mesohalobacter sp.; assembly: GCA_964394095.1. GTDB lineage: Bacteria > Bacteroidota > Bacteroidia > Flavobacteriales > Flavobacteriaceae > Psychroflexus. Next base: position 1,171 of record CAYMXD010000417.1, read on the forward strand.
AAATTCCATTCTCTCTAATGCATGTAGATACAGGGCACAACTTTCCTGAAACTATAAAATTTAGAGACGACTTAGTCAAAGAACTCGACGCAAATCTCATCGTAGGTTTAGTTCAGGAGTCTATAGACAAAGGTCGTGTGGCCGAAGAAAAAGGGAAAAACGCCACTCGAAATGCGCTTCAAATCACAACCCTTTTAGATGCCATTGAAGACAATAAAGTAGATTGCGCCATTGGCGGCGGCAGACGAGACGAAGAAAAGGCAAGAGCTAAAGAGCGTTTTTTCTCACATAGAGATGATTTTGGACAATGGGACCCTAAAAACCAAAGACCCGAATTATGGAACCTTCTGAATGGCAAGTATTTTGAAGGCGAACACTTTAGAGCTTTCCCCATCAGTAACTGGACCGAAATGGATGTATGGAATTACATTTTAAAAGAAAATATTTCAATTCCATCACTCTATATAGCACACGAACGCGAAGTGGTTTGGAGAAATGATTCTTGGATTCCAAATTCTGAGTTCCTTAAGCTAGAAGACCATGAAGAGATTGTTACTAAAAAAATTCGTTTTAGAACCTTAGGTGATATTACCATAACAGGCGGCATGGAGTCTGATGCAGATACCTTAGAAAAAATAGTACTGGAAGTGTCTACCATGAGACAAACAGAACGCGGTAACAGGTCTGATGACAAGCGTTCTGAAACAGCAATGGAAGATCGTAAAAAAGAAGGCTACTTCTAGAAACCACTCATTAATTATTTATAAAAAAGACATTAAACATGGATATTAAACATAATCAACTTTTAAGATTTACTACTGCAGGAAGTGTAGATGACGGCAAAAGCACCTTGATAGGACGACTTCTCTACGATTCAAAATCTATTTTTGAAGATCAAATCAGTGCCGTAGAGAACACCAGTAAACAAAAAGGTATTGATGGGGTAGATTTAGCTTTGTTTACCGATGGGCTAAAAGACGAAAGAGAGCAAGGCATCACCATAGATGTGGCTTACAGGTATTTTACCACACCAAAACGCAAATTCATCATTGCAGATACCCCTGGTCATGTAGAATATACCCGAAATATGGTAACCGGAGCCTCTACTGCAAATGCAGCAATTATCCTCATAGACGCCAGACATGGTGTTATCGAGCAAACTAAAAGACACGCCTACATCGCCTCTCTGCTTCAAATACCACATATTATAGTATGTGTAAATAAGATGGACTTGGTGGACCATAGCGAAGAGGTCTTCAATAAAATTGTAAGACAATTTGAAGAATTTTCTTCAAAACTATACATCAAAGATGTGCGCTATATTCCTATCAGTGCTTTAAATGGAGACAATGTCGTAAACCGTTCAAAACACATGAAATGGTATAAAGACTCACCCTTACTTCATGCCCTTGAAACGCTTCACATCAGTAGCGATATCAATAAAATTGACACAAGACTAGCCGTACAAACTGTGCTTCGCCCACAACGGGATGGGTTTATAGACTATCGAGGCTATGCCGGAAGACTTCAAAGTGGTATTTTAAGAGTTGGTGATGAGGTTGCGGTTTTACCTTCTGGATTTGTCTCAAAGGTAAAAAGCATTAATGCCGGAGAAGACTTTGTAGAAGAAGCTTTTGCGCCAATGTCTGTCTCGGTTTGCTTAGAAGATGATATAGACATTAGCCGTGGTGACATGATTGTAAGAAAGAACAACCAACCTGAGACTTCACAGGAGTTTGATGTCATGTTGTGCTG
>CAYMXD010000418.1:0-1532 GCA_964394095.1 uncultured Mesohalobacter sp.
TTTAAAATTGAACTCAACAGCAAAGCTTCCATATTGGTTCGGGTCAGTACCGCTTTAGTTCCTGAAAATTTAAAATCCCTGATGTATTGCGCAGTGGGGTGTTCAAAATATTTTTCTTTGTATTTGACGAGATGTACCCTGCCGCTTCCTTTATGTTTTCCGGCGACTAATTTTTGAGATTTAAGCCTGTTTTGTAGGTAAACCAGTACCTGATTATTGAAATCGACAATTTCAGGGAAACTTCGATAGTTCTTTGGAAGTGTATAAAGCGTTGCGCCGTATGTTTTCCTAAAGCTGTTCATATAAATATTGGAAGAACCTCTAAAACTGTAGATGTTTTGATCGTCGTCGCCTACTGCAATCACTCTCGGGCTTTCGGCTTTTTCGATGATGAGTTCAATCAATTCCCATTCCTGCTGATTGATGTCCTGAAATTCATCGAAGCTTAGAATACTTTTGTTTTCTATATTTGAAAGGTCCACCTCTTTATCCTTAATCGCTTTTATACAATCCTGAATCACATTTTGTGATTTATCCAGATCGCCCAACTGGCCCAGCAATTGAAAACAAAAGCCATGAAAGGTATTTATTTTTATCAACCCGGCATATTCGGGTACCAATTGTCTTACGCGTTCTTTAAATTCCAATGCCGCCGCTTTTGAAAAGGTCAGCATCATAAACTGCTCGGGTTTAATATCTTCAATCAGCAACAGACTTGCGATTTTATGCACCAGAACTTTAGTTTTTCCACTGCCCGGACCGGCATACACCAAAATTTTATCAGACTTATTATCCTTTATGACTTTACTTTGGTCTGTATCTAAATCACCTATGATTTCAACAAAGCGTTTTGGTGTAATGGAGCGTTGTATTTCTCTTTTCTTTCTGGGGAAATATCTTGCCAGAAACTCCTCGTAGTCTAATGTGAAATAATCATTGACATAAGCCAGAGCAGATTCATAGTTCTCGATACACTTTTTGGCATATTCGCCTACGATATGAATTTGCTCGGTGCGATGCAGATAAAATTCCTTCATTTGTTCATAGTCCTCAAGCGTAAAGGTTCTTTTTTGGGTGTCCACTTCTGAAATATTCAGCTTGTTATAGGACACCATAAAACCGCCTTCCAATTTCAGGGCATAAATGTCATTTAAAAACAACAGCGTTTGCTCATATTTTTTGGTATTTTCTTCAACCAATTTCCCCATGAAGGTATTGGAATCTTTTAATTCAAGTAAACTGAAAGCCACCGGGACTTCATCTTTTTGTCCTTTATGAGCGGTATTATTTTTGGCTAAATCCGCTAAGAAGCCCATAGTTGACAGTGAAAGTTCATGCCTCCATTTGATGTCTTCCAGCAAAAGGTCTTTTTGAAGAAAAATGATCTCATAGATGTCTTTTTCTCGGTCTTTTCTCCTTTTTTTGACAAATCGTCTTTTGTCCCAATAGGTCAAAATCAATTTGATCTTTTCAACGTTAGATTCTAAAATACCACTGTCTAAAAGTTTTTGATTGAGCTCTCGCAGGGGAAT
>CAYMXD010000418.1:1542-2919 GCA_964394095.1 uncultured Mesohalobacter sp.
CGGTTTTGATAGTTTCAAATAGTCTTTTTTCGATTTTTAAAGCCGCTTCTAAAACTTTAACTGAAGCGTTTTTAGATTGCAACAGGTTTAAAAATGCCGTCAAATCCTTGGCATCTCCTAAAATGGAATGGTCTCTCAGCATTCTAATCGCATCCTGAATTCTTTCGGAACTCAGTTGGGTAATATTGGCCAGGTAATCTACTCGGGTTTCTTTATCGGTGATGATTCTTTTCAGCACTGCTGCACAATCTCTTTGGTCTCTATCTGTGATGCGCTCACTTTTCTGGAGAATCTCCTGGCCGCGCCCAAAACTTTTCACCAAAAGACTGTCGGCAAAGACCCTCGGGGAATTAAGTGAACGGACCAAAAACCTTTGCTCTTCGAGGGCAGAAACAGCCGTCCTGACCTTGGTTTCAAGATCCATCATTTCGGCATCCCATCCCGACTTTTTAGCGATTTCCAAAGCCGACTGACTAATTTTGCTCCGGTATTTCGACTGATTTTTAATCGTCCGCCATATCCCTTTAATTTCCTTATGATTGAGTTTGGTGAGCTGTAATAAACTGAAATGTTTATTCAAATCGTCATCGCTATAAAGGATATAACATTTTGCGTTTATGCGTTCATCTCGACCTGCGCGTCCTGCTTCCTGAATATAATTTTCCAAAGAGTCGGAGATGTTGTAATGGATGACGGTTTTTACATTGTCTTTGTCAACGCCCATTCCAAATGCCGAGGTGGCTACAATAATCTGCTTGTCTTCTTTCATAAAAGCGTTCATATTCGCCTTTTTCTGGTCTTTATCCATTTGCCCATGAAAAAAGGTCGCTTTAAAACCCGCTTGATTGATGAGTCCGCAAACTTCCTCAACACGCTTGGTTCTTGAGGCGTAGATGATGACCGGTTTTTCACAGGTGTCAAGAATACGCAGTAAATGCCCCATCTTTTTATCTGCATCTTCAACATCAATGACTTCATAAGAGAGATTGGTTCTGCCCTTAGTGGTGATGTACTCCTCCATTTCAAAACCCAGCCGGTCTTCAAAATAAGCTTTTATATCATTGATAACCTGTGGCTTTGCCGTTGCTGTAAAGCAGGACACCGGTATTTTGTAGCCTTTCTTTTGGTGTTCTATTTTTTTGATAAAATCTGCAATAAACAGATAGTCTACCCTAAAATCCTGGCCCCAATTGGAAAAGCAATGCGCCTCATCGATAACAATTCTGCCAATGGTTCGGGAAAGAATTAGCTTGTAAATGGACGGCGACCTCAGCGATTCCGGCGACAAATACAGCAAATCTGCTCTGCCGTCTTCAACCATTTCAAAGGCTTCCTGTCGTTCCAAAGGCGATAACAACCCGTTTATGGCAACGGCTT
>CAYMXD010000419.1:0-603 GCA_964394095.1 uncultured Mesohalobacter sp.
AAAAAGTTTTGGATCAAATGATTCCGAGATTGATTGAGATTCAACTTTTCCAAGGTCAGTTGTATCCGTTGATTTTAATTCAATAACAGCAATTACATTATCATTCTTCAGGATTGCACCGTCCGCTTTTTTTCTGTCAGTTACGTTTTTTTGTTCTGTGGTTAAATTAAAATTACGCTAAAACAGACTTAGAATCTTTTTTCTCTTCTACTTTTTTCAAAAGCCAGTCGCACCATTCACCTATACCTTCTTCAGTTATTGATGAAATTTGAATGACTTCCAATTCGTGATTAACTTCTCTGGCATCTTTGGTTACCGCTTCAACCGAAAAAGGTAGATATTGCAAAAGATCTGACTTGGAAACCAGCATCATATCACTGGTTAAAAACATTCTTGGATATTTTTTAGGCTTATCGTCGCCTTCGGTAGCGGCCATTAAAGTTACGCGGTAGTCCTCGCCGAGGTCAAAGGAAGCCGGACAAACCAGATTTCCTACATTTTCTACAAATAACAGGTCTATATTGTCTAAATCAAACCTATCCATTACCTGATGAACCATTTGCGCTTCTAGGTGGCAAATACCTCCGGTGACAATCTGCAGGG
>CAYMXD010000419.1:613-2398 GCA_964394095.1 uncultured Mesohalobacter sp.
TGCAGCTTGACTGAACCATCTTCATCGATGCGGATATTTCCGGGCTTGATGTTGCGATGGATGATCCGGGCCTTGTTCCAGGCCAGTGCCAGGGCCGATGCAACATCGGTGACAATGTGCAGGGCCTGGATGCCGGATTCGCGAATTCTTATGGCATCCCTTTCAGTCTCCAAATCGCCTACCATAACGGCCATGGTCAGTTTATCTTTTAATTTTTCAGCAGTTTTTTGCATTAATGTGGTCTTACCACTACCGGCAGATGATGTCAGGTTTATGAACAAGGTGTTGGAGCCTGCCATTTGTTTTCTGATGATTTCAGCCACATAGTCATTTGCCTTTAAAAGCTCAATATTGGTATTCTCGCATGGCGAGGTTCCTCTGGCTGTTTTTGTTGATTTTTCTACACTCATAATATGATTATTTTGTTTATTATATTTTATTAGTCTTCGAATTCTATTTTATGTATTAACATTTCTTCGCCCTGAATGACATTTTTTGATGGTTTTCCACAATTATCGCATATAAAGCGATAGTTCTTAACATCGGTGACATGGTTACATATGTCGCACTGTATTTTTAAGCTGGTCGATTCGATATGTAAATCTACATGATGATAACCCGGATTAGTCAGATGATAGGCAGTGTAGGCATTATATAGTAATCTTGGCTCAATATTAGACAATATGCCCACTTTAAGATGAATGGCTTTCATCTTGTTGAGTTTTTCCTGTTCAAATTCCATTTCAAGCGTACGCATAATGCTATTTACAATTGATGTTTCGTGCATAATTAGTTCAGTACTTTTTTAAGGTTTTTTAAAGCTTCAATGTGTTTATCAGCTTGATCTATAAGGTTTCGGTCTATTACCAGGGTCTTAACCTCATTGGCTTTTTCGAGCATGGTTTCATAGTTTTTTACTTCTTCTTTGCTGTCCTCGTTATGCTTTATCCAATACAATTCTAATTGATTGATTAGGGTGAGTGCCCGCTCAAAAGGATAGACGCCTGCCGTTCTTACGCTTAATGCATCTTCAAACATTTTGAAAGCTTTGTCCAGATTATTATGCAGTTTGGCTTCCGGAAAACTCATCAATGCTGTGGCATAATTATGACTTGCCATAGCAAACTCATAAGGAAATTTTTCTTTGGTGTAATATTTCAAAACCTCTTTGAAAGAGGATGCGCAAAAAGCTGTCCAAATGGGTTTTTCTTCCGCAGATACCGGTATTTCTGAATAAATCAAAGCCAAATTATGATGAACATCGGCAAATTTTTGAGGATTTGTATCTTTTTTGAACACCTTTAAGGTATCCTGAAAGGCATTGATGGCGGGTTTGTAGTACTGCGGGCTCCCGTTTTTAGACCAAGTGTAGAGCAAAGTGGCTTTTCGTAATCCTGCTTCCCCCAGAAATTCAGGAATATTTTCATCTTTAAAAATGAATATAGCTTTGTTGATGTAGTCTTTTGAAGCCGTATAGTCATTTTGGAAATTGGCAACTTCTGAAGCTTCAATATATAAAAGGCCGGCATTCACCATTTGACCTTTAGATTCATAAAATGAAATTCCTTTTTGATAGAGCTCTGAAATTTCATCTAATTTTTTTGTGTCATAAGGTATTTCAAGCTGAGCCATGATAGAAGAGGCCAAAAGGATATCAAGTGTGACGTTAGCTTCTTCTGAAATAGCAATATTTTGAAGGGAACACACCATATCTTCAGCTTTTTTAAATTCGCCTTTGTCTATAAGATAATTAACATAGTGCTTGGCGGTAAATATTTTGGCTTC
>CAYMXD010000419.1:2408-2919 GCA_964394095.1 uncultured Mesohalobacter sp.
CTGACCTATCAATAGCCTTAAGGTACATTTGCTCTAATTCTTTGGCGTTTACCGGTGCAACATAATTACCGTAATGCTGAACGATACATTTGTTGTGCAAAGCGTTTAATGCAGTGTACATGTCTTCAGAAATTTCATATCCAAATTGAAGATGCGTAGCCGTAAGCATATCGTTGTAGAGGGGATTATCTTCAGAAATATAATTGAAAGCCTGCTTATGATTACCCAGTTTATAAAATATCAAGCCCATTAAATTATCTCTGTTGAATTCTATTTCGGGGAATAAAAACGGGGGTTCTTTATCGAACCATTCAATGGTATGTTTGATGAGGTCATCTTCAACCAGAATTAACTTGGAATCTAATTGACCTTCTTTCTCATCGATTGAAATATTGACCAATTCATCCAGTCGTTCAACCGAATTGATAAAGGTTGAAATTTGATCTTTATATTCAGTTGTTGTTAGTATAGTAATCATCTCTATTTACTTTTTGAGTTCCTCTTACATCTT
>CAYMXD010000420.1:0-2903 GCA_964394095.1 uncultured Mesohalobacter sp.
AATATATATGCTATTGCCGCGGGTATAGCGCATGGGCTGGGCTATGGTGATAATTTTCAAAGTGTGCTGATGAGCAACGCTATTCGAGAAATGAAACGTTTCATCAAAGATAGATATAAAATGAAACGCAACATCAACGATTCAGCCTATCTTGGAGATTTATTAGTAACAGGGTATTCAAATTTTAGCCGTAACCGCTATTTTGGCAATATGATTGGAAAGGGATATACTATAAAATCTGCTATGATGGAAATGAATATGATTGCAGAAGGCTATTACGCTACAGAAAGCGCTTACTACTTAAGCAAATCTTCTAAGAAAAAAAACAGAACGCCAATTATAAAAGCTATGTATAAAATCTTATATGAAAATAAAAGTCCTAAAGAAATAATTGAAAAATTAACTTTGAAACTTAATTGATATAAAAACTAAACTAATAAGGCCTTAACACCCGTTAAATTATAACAACTAAGCATGATAGTCCATTTTTAATCCTATTTTTGTAAAACAATATTTATTATGGATAATACTCAAATACGCTTCAATACCAGAGATTCTCGAGATTTCATGAGAACACTTAATAAAAGAGTGAATAATTACTTTAAAGAAAATGGCATTAAAAAAACTGGGAACTGGAAATTACACCTGAAAACAATTGTAATGTTTTCTTTACTTCTAGCCCCTTATTTTCTAATTCTTACCCTAGACATTCATGAACTTTGGAAATTGGGTTTCACCATTTTGATGGGCGTAGGCATGGCAGGTGTAGGAATGAATGTTATGCACGATGGTAACCACGGCACCTATTCTACAAAATCCTGGGTAAATAAATTTATGGGAAGTAGTATCTACATATTGGCCGGAAACGTTTATAATTGGCAGGTACAACATAATGTTTTACATCATACTTACACCAACATTCATGGCCATGACGAGGATTTAGAAGCCGGTAGAATTTTGAGGTTTTCTAAGCAAACAAAATGGAGAAAATTTCATAAATTTCAACATTATTATTCCATTTTTCTATATGGACTATTAACCTTTAACTGGGCACTAACAACAGATTTCATCCAAACGAAAAGATATCTCAAGCAAAAATTATATTACAAGAAATTTCCTAAACCCTCCAAACAATGGACTATATTAGCCATTACTAAATTAATTTATTTTGGTATTTGGATCGTACTGCCTATTGTTTTAACTGATTTAAGCTGGTGGAAAGTTTTATTAGGCTTTTTTCTTATGCACTACACGGCAGGTCTTATCTTAAGTGTTGTTTTTCAATTGGCTCATGTAGTTGGTGAAAATGAGATGCCAGAACCGGATACAGAAGGAAAAATGGAAAAATCCTGGATGGTTCACCAACTTTTTACAACCACAAATTTTTCAAATAAAAACAAAATTGTTAATTGGTTTACAGGAGGATTAAATTTTCAAATAGAACATCATATTTTTCCAAATATTAGTCATGTTCATTATCCCAAAATTGCTAAGATTGTAAAGCAAACAGCAAACGAATTTAGTCTGCCTTATAATGAATATGAAACGACTCGAAAAGCAATTATTGCACATTTCAAATATTTAAAGAGTATGGGAGAAAAGCCACAACTCGCATAAATTATTAATCAATGAAACAAACCAACCTTTCCAAAAAAATAAACAATTTACAAACTTCAGCCACACTCGCAATGGCTGCTAAGGCTAGAGAGCTTAAAGCCAAAGGCATAGATGTAATAGGATTAAGTCTTGGTGAGCCGGATTTTAATACCCCAGATTTTATTAAGGAATCGGCTATTCAAGCCGTTAATGATAATTATAATTCTTACACACCTGTAGATGGGTATGTGGAGTTAAAAAAAGCCATTCAGCAAAAATTTAAGAGAGATAATAATCTTGAGTACAAATTACCACAAATCACGGTTTCTACCGGTGCCAAACAATCATTATACAACGTTGCCTCTGCACTTTTAGACCCGGGAGATGAAGTTATACTTCCATGCCCTTACTGGGTGAGCTATAGAGATATAGTTGGACTTTGTGAAGGTAAACCAATCGAGGTAAAAACTTCGATAGATCAGGATTTCAAAATGACAGCGGAGCAATTGGAGAGTGCTATCACACCAAGAACGAAAATGCTTTGGTATAGTTCGCCTTGTAATCCCAGCGGTACAGTGTATTCTAAAGATGAATTAAGAGCTCTCGCCGATGTCTTAAAAAAGTACCCTGAGATTATTGTAGTGAGCGATGAAATATATGAACACATTAATTTTGGTGGTACGCACGCTTCAATGGCTCAATTTGAAGACATGTATGATAGAACGGTTACTGTAAACGGTGTATCCAAAGCCTTTGCAATGACCGGCTGGCGAATTGGATATATTGGAGCACCGGAATATATTGCAAAAGCTTGTACCAAACTCCAGGGTCAAGTCACCAGCGGAGCTAATTGTATTGCACAACGTGCCGTAATTACCGCTCTTGAAGCTTCAGTTGATAAAATTCAGTTTATGATTGAACAGTTTTCTAAGAGAAGAACGCTTATCTTAGATTTGCTTAAGAAGCTTAAAGGTTTTGATTGTAACACACCAGAAGGTGCTTTCTATGTTTTCCCAAATGTAAGTGCATGGTTTGGCAAAACTGTAAAGGGCCGGCAAATTAATAATGCAACAGACTTTAGCATGCTACTTTTAGAGGAAGCCCATGTCGCTACGGTAACAGGGGAAGCTTTTGGCAATCCCGACTGTATTCGTATTTCTTATGCGGCTTCAGAAACACAGATTAGAGAAGCTATAAAACGGATTGACCATGTTTTAAGCTAATTCATTAAAATGTGATAATTTCCTATAAATTGGGGGATTGTAAAATATATCCTCAATATTCTATATTGACTTAGACCGATAGAT
>CAYMXD010000421.1:0-2865 GCA_964394095.1 uncultured Mesohalobacter sp.
ACAGCGGGATTCCACCAGGGGTCTATCAGGTAAACGTACTCGGCACTTGTCAGGTTCAAGCCCGTGCCACCGGCTTTTAAACTGATGAGAAAGACTCGAATTTTATCATCATTTTGAAAACGATTCACTTTGCTCTCCCGGTCTTTGGTCTTGCCGTCCAGGTATTCGTACTGAATGTTTTCGGTGTCTAAACGCCTCTTAACCAAATCCAACATGCCGACAAACTGCGAAAACACCAAAACTTTGTGATTGTTGACCTTTTCCGTAAGGTGTCTGATGAGTTCGTCCAGCTTGGCTGAATGGTTACCGTAATCTTTGTCCTTATCTGCCAGGGCAGTGGAATTACAAATCTGCCTTAACTTGGTCAAGCCTTGTAAAATATAGACTTGCGAACGGTTTATGCCTTCATTTTCGATCTGTTCTTTCAGTTTTTCTCTAAAGTAATTTTTAAATTGATCATAGACTTTTCGCTGTGCTTTGCCCATTTCGCAATAGATGACAGACTCCGTTTTGTTGGGTAACTCTGTCGCCACTTGTGCTTTGGTACGCCTTAAGATGAATGGCTTGATGGTCTTGGCTAAAAGTTCAGAAGTGTATTCGTCCTGCTCTTTATCTATGGCATCGGAAAAGGTGGTTCTAAAGTGTTTGACGCTTCCAAAAATCCCCGGATTGATGAAATTAAATTGGCTGTACAAGTCAAAAGTATTGTTTTCTATTGGTGTTCCGGTCAGGGCCAAGCGGTTATAGGCGTTGAGCAGCCGCACGGCTTTAAAACGCTGTGAACTGGGATTTTTGATGGCCTGACTTTCATCCAAAATTACGTAATTGTAGGCTTGGCTTTTATGAAATTCAATGTCTTTTATCAACGAGCCGTAAGTGGTCATGACCACGTCAACATCAGGAAATTGGGCTTTTAACTCATTTCGTTTAGACCCGGTAAAGGTTAAGGTTTTGAGTTTTGGAGCAAATTTTTCAAATTCGTTTATCCAATTGAAAATCAAGGAGGTTGGAGACACGACCAAACTCGGGTTGTTATTTTTCTTTTTCCCTCTAAGGTCTTTTAGATACTGTAAAAACGCAATGCTTTGCAGGGTTTTCCCCAGTCCCATATCATCAGCCAAACAACCGCCAAGTTTGTTGTCGTGGAGAAAAACCATCCAGTTAAGCCCTTCTTTTTGGTAGGGCCTCAATTCGGCATCGAGGTGTTTGGAGGGTTTAACCGGTTTTAAATCTTTTAAATTTAAAATACGCTGTTTTCTGGCGTGAAGTTCTTTGAGAAAGTCAGGCGAATTATCCAGATCTTCGTAAAGCTCATCAATAATGTTGAAGTTATAGTTGGAAATTTCAATATGGTCTTTTTTGGTTTGACCGAGCTTGAAATATTTCTGGTACTTTTCAATCCATTGTTTCGGGACGATGCCCAGCGAACCGTCTTTCAGCTCTACGTAGTTACTGTTTTTGATGATGGCTTTTTGGAGCTTCCTCAAATCAACTTTTTGATCGCCAAATGCAATATCGACTTTCATGTCAAACCAATCGGTACCTGAGCTCAACTGCGTGGTGAACGTGGGTTTGTGCAGGTTGTATTTGATGTTATTCAAATCTTTTAACCCAAATACCTGAATGTCTTTAGACCGGAGTTTATCAATAGCTTCAATGAGCCACATCGATTCGAGGGCTTTTTCAGTTTCGAGATAAAAATAATCGACTTTATCTTCAAATTCGGGATGCAGGTTTTGAATGGTCAATAACAAATCATCCTCTAAGACATAATCCCGACCTAAGCTGACTAATTTTTTTTCATCCAACCATACTTTTTCATTGCTTTGCGGTTTAATTAAATGTTCACCATATTTTACTATAGGTTGAAAGACTACATACTGCCCTTCATCAGCGTCTGAGAGATAGACTTGTTTTAAGGGTTTTAGTGCTTTTTTTCGACTTTTCTTTTCTGAAAGGCCTTTATATTTTATCTCAAATATCTTAGAATAGGGTTCAATAATCTCAGTTTTCAAAAATTCAATACCATGGTTAAAAACACTCATTACAGGATTTTGTTTCAATTTTAATAAAGCGATTAAAGTATCTGCTTTATTGATGGGGATAAGCTCGTTTCCCATAAAAACACCACAGATGTTAATTTGAATTTCGGTAGAATTTAGAACAAATATATTGTCTTCAATAGTTAACTTAAACTCTAATTGATAGAACTTAGCATTTTCTTTTATTTCTAAAACAGGTTGAATTTTTTTATCGGATATATGAATCTCCTGTAAATATTTCTTGGCAAAATTGTCGGCGAAATTATGTCTGTAAATCGTGTTTTTAAACATTTTTAAAAACTGCCTGAAATTTTGAGCAAAACTTGTCAATAAATGATATTTTGCCGGGCTCGGTAATGCTATATAATTCTTAGTTAAAGCAATAGATTCTGATACCATACTCAAATCTTCTGATTTGAGTTTTTGCATCGCTTCCATTAAGGTTTCCCGGTCCAGGGCTTTTGTTCGTGAGCTTATGGCCGTACCTTGTTTGTTTAGTTTTCCAAAAAACGGGAAAAGATCATGTAATTTGTCTTCATAAAACTGAATACAAAATCCCAGTCCAAATAATTCTTTTTTGAGAGGGTTTGAGGGTTGATAAAATGATTTGAGCTCCGATTCTTCAAATGGAGGTAAAATAATTTGCGGTGTACTAACAATATTTGCTATCTTTTCTGAGTAGGTTATGCCATCTTTTGAAATGTCAAGTTTGAACGCTTCGTCGAAATCGATTTTGCCTTTTAAATTGTTCTCTTCCAGAATATTATCATGAACACGTTTTTTAAAATCTTTATGGAAATAATCAAGACCAAATTCGTCTCTA
>CAYMXD010000422.1:0-2845 GCA_964394095.1 uncultured Mesohalobacter sp.
CATCCCTTTTATAAAGAATTTTCACTGCGAACTTAATTTTTATCATTTTTTAAAACAAAGCATAATCTAATAGGGGTATTTAAAGCGTCTTATATATAGTCTAACAGTGACTTGTGCTGAGCTATGCCGAAGTAAACGTTCTGTTTTCTAAAAGTTTTGGATGCTTCTGATCTGGTATATAAAAGTTGAGTCTGATATTATTCGATGTATTCATTTTTAGATTATCAAATAGATTGTATTTTTACGCAATGGACTACGATGCAAAGCTGAACGCTTACCAAAATAAGTATCCTCGAATTTCTGATGTTGCTCAAAAAGCCCAAAAACGTATACCGCATGTGGCTTGGGAATATTTGGATTCTGGAACAGGCGAAGAAATTTTATTTAAACTGAATGAAACCTCATTCCCAGATTTACGTTTTTTACCAAGGTTTTGCAAAGGCGAATTAAACGCTGATATTTCAACTGAACTCTTTGGCGTAAAATACAAGGCCCCAATCGGCATAGCACCTATTGGTTTAACCGGATTGATGTGGCCAAAAGTTGAACAGTATTTAGCAAAAACAGCAAAACGTTTTCAAATACCATTTGGTCTTAGCACTGTAGCTACCGAAACCCCCGAGACTATAGGCGCTTTGGTAGGTGGAATGGGCTGGTTTCAGCTCTATCCACCGAAAGACCTTGATGTGAGAACCTCTTTATTGCAACGCGCTCAAGATGCCGGATTTACAACCTTAATCATTACCGCCGACGTCCCTATGGCCAGTAGGAGAGAGCGCAGTAAAAAGGCCGGACTGCGCATACCGCCAAAGATTACCCCAAAACTGATTTGGGACGGCATTACACATCCCGTATGGTCTTGGCAAACCATAAGGCGTGGATTACCAAGACTCCGAACGGTAGAACATTATTCCGGCACCAAAGATTTAAAATTTACCAGTGGCTTTGTTGGTAATCGCTTGGGCGGAACTTTAGACTGGGCCTATTGCCAAGAGTTGAAGAAAGCGTGGAATGGTCCTGTGGTTTTAAAAGGAATTCTGCATCCCGAAGATGCCAAAAAAGCCATTGAAATAGGGCTTGACGGCATTTATGTTTCCAATCATGGCGGAAGACAATTTGATGGTGCTCCAACGGCCATTGAAGCTTTACCTGATATAGTAAATGAGGTAGATGGTCGAATTCCTGTAATATTTGACAGTGGCATCAGAACCGGACTTGATGCCATGAAAGCGCTCTATCTTGGTGCCGATTTTGTTTTTGCAGGACGCCCATTTGTTTATGGTGTCTCGGCTTTAGGTCAGTTAGGTGGTGATCATGTTGCCCATATTTTAATAGACGATTTAAAAAATAATATGGTTCAGCTGGGGGCAAAAAATTTAAAAGCACTTAAACAGGCTGAAATATTTCAATAGGCAATTATTTAACTATTTACACTAATTTATATCATCTTGAAATGTTAAAATATTGATTATTCACTCAAGATCATCCACTTTTTTTACATACGAAAACCTTATTGTTAATAAGTAATTTCAGTTCAAAACTCCATTTAGATATAATATATTTTAAATTATTTAATGAATGCTTAATATATTGATATATAATTTATATATATGTTAATATAATAACCTACTTAATCCTTTTCGGTTAATAATAATTTAATAATACGACTAATTTGATAAAATTATATTTAATTCTGAAATATGTATATTTTTGGATTTTTAACATAAAAATTATTAAATTATGAAAAGAATTACATTTACTATTTGTTTATCAGTTTTTGTTTTTTCAGCTTTTGCTCAGGAAAAAACCACAGCAGACAAAATCAGTGCAGGTCTAAGCCTTAATCATGATGCTTTTTTTGGATTTAATCCCATGATGACTATTGGGTATGAATTATCAGACACTGATGCTTTTACGGCCTATGGCATACAATGGGGCGCAGGAACTGGGAGTGCCTGGGGGCAATGGACAGAATTTGGTATTGGCTACAACAAGACTGTCGGTGATTTTGACATTAACCCTCAGCTTGGTTTTACATTTGGAAGTTTACTTTCAAGCGGTGCAGCTCAGGAAGGAATTGTAGGTGATGGTATCGTTCCTAACCTAACGGTAAATTATGGCAGTGATAAGTTTGAAGGGCAATTTTATTTTGGGTACTACGCGGCTTTAAGCGATAATACCCAAGCGGAACAAGCGACGAATAATTACGTGCATTACTGGGCCAATTTTGGGTATGTGGCAAGTTCTTTCATTTCATTTGGTGCGCATTTTGAAGAATTGTATTTATCCGGTGGAGAAATAAATGGAGGTGGAAGTCTGGAAAAAACTGATGGTTATCAGTGGTTTGGCCCATATCTTCAATTCACAAAAGGAAATGCAGGCTTAAGGTTATCTTTTGGAGGCAATCTGGTAGACGATGGATTTGCGCCAAATGATTTTTATAAATTAGCGTTTTTTGTTTCTCTTTAATAACTGAATAGCAATATTATGAAACTTTTATAGACATTTATTTTGAGATGTTATTTAGTATAATTTTTCATTAAAATCAATGTATAAAAAAATTTGACTTAGGCATTTTGTATATTTCTCATAATATTGTTTTGAAACCTAAATAATCACACACAGAGATTATATGAAAGATGGTTTTATACAAAACAAAAAAACCACATACTTTCGAGGACGAGAGAGTATATGGTTCTTTCTTTAAATTACCAAGCAAAGTGAGCGAACGCCTTGTTGGCTTCAGCCATTTTGTGAGTATTTTCACGTTTTCTGACTGCCTCACCTTCACCTTTAGAAGCTAGAATGATTTCTTCGGCAAGTCTATTAGCCATTGGTTTTCCTT
>CAYMXD010000423.1:0-2840 GCA_964394095.1 uncultured Mesohalobacter sp.
AATGCAGCGGTTAGGCCAGCCTCGTAAAGCGACTCCATATCGCAATCGACTTTACCGGCTATGGCTATGACAGGAATATCTTGTGTTTTGGCTATTTTAACTATGCCCATTATGGTTTTGCCGTAAAGGGTTTGTCGGTCGATTTGGCCTTCTCCGGTTAGCACCACATCGGCAGCTTTGATGTGTTTTCCCATTTGAAGTTCGCCCATGATCAGTTCGATACCCGGCTTTAACTCAGCGTTTAAAAACGTGAGTAGACCCATGCCCGTTCCTCCGGCAGCGCCCGTTCCTTCGACGGTTTTGAGGTCTTTTCCCAAATCTGATTGAATGACCGAAGCGTAATGGGACAAATTTTTGTCTAATTGTTCCAAATCTGCGGGACGGCCGCCTTTTTGCGCGCCAAATACCCGAGACGCCCCCTGAGGACCGGTGAGCGGGTTCGATACATCGCAGGCGCTTACGATTTCGCAGTTGGATAATCGTTTGTCGAGTTCACTAAGGTCAATACGGTCTAAAGCTGCCAAGGCGCCACCGCCTTCGGCAATGGGTTCATCGTTTTGGTTCAGGAATATTCCGCCCAAAGCTTTCACCATGCCCATACCGCCATCGTTGGTGGCGCTGCCGCCCAAACCGATAATGATTTTGGTGCAACCTTTGTCCAAGGCGTCTTTAATTAACTGTCCGGTTCCATAAGTGGTGGTCCTCAGTGGATTTCTTTCATTAGGTTTGAGTAATTCCAGTCCGGAGGCGGTAGCCATTTCAATCACTGCCGTTTTACCACCATCCATGATTCCATATTCTGCTTCAATCGTTCTCATCAACGGATCTTTGACTTTTACTTTTATGAATTTTCCATTCAAAGGCCTGACCAAAGCTTCCAGTAAACCTTCACCGCCATCGGAAAGGGGAATTTGGGTGATGTGAGCATGTGGTAAGACCGTTTTAATAGCTTTAGCCATATGATGAGCCACCAACTTTGCCGAGAGGCTGTCTTTAAACGAATCCGGGGCGAGGAGGATGTTCATGGGTTGTTTGATTAGGTTTAAAGTTGCTTTAGCTCTATTATCTTATGATTTTGACAACAATGTCCATTGTATCTATTGGCTAACATGATTATTAGAACAACGAAAATACTGATTTATCTTAAAATCCCACCGAACATTCCTGATATCTGCTCTGACACTTTGGGATTTTAAATACGGTATTTCATAAAACAATATAGCTTTGCCCTGAAAGAGCGAGATAAATATATAATTTATTAGCTCCGAAACTTAAGTTATCATTTATCGCCTTAGAATATTAGATTTTAACCATGCAGTTGTCACCAAAGGCTTTACTCTATCCAAATATTAAAAATACAACTCATAAAGCAAAATATATTTTTCATTTATCACTATATTTGTAAAATATATTTTGTGTTATGCCAAAAAGTAAGATGGTAATATTACCAAAAACCAGAAGGATTTTGTCTGAAATGGGTGAAAATATTAAGCTTGCTCGTTTAAGGAGAAAATTTAGCGCTGAACAAGTCGCAGAGCGCGCTAATATTAGCCGACCTACTTTGTCATCAATCGAAAAGGGCAAGCCAACTGTGAGCATCGGTTCGTATATATTAGTGTTACAAGTTTTAGGCTTAGAGAAAGATTTTTTAAGTCTTGCCAAAGACGATGAATTAGGTCGGAAATTGCAGGACGCTGATTTAACTACCAATAGAAGAGCCCCTAAACAATCTAAAAATAATGGCTAAACTCATCACAAAAAAATCCATCTTGGTATATGCGCATTGGGCAGGCATGAATGAGCCCATATTTATGGGTTTACTGTATTCTGACAGACTAAAGGGTAAAGAGATATTTTCTTTTGAATACGATCAAGATTGGTTAAAATATGGCTCGGGTCAATTGTTAGACCCTAATTTACAACTTTATAAGGGACTTCATTTTCAAAATGACGAACAGCGTAATTTCGGAATCTTTTTGGATTCTTCACCTGATCGTTGGGGACGAATTTTAATGCGTAGAAGAGAAGCCGCCATAGCAAGAAAATATAGCAGAGCTGAACAAAAATTATTTGAAACAGACTATCTGTTAGGGGTTTATGACGGACACAGAATGGGCGCTTTAAGGTTTAAACGAGAGGAGGATGGTCCATTTTTAAACAATAACAGAGACATGGCTACGCCGCCTTGGACATCTCTTAGAAATCTGGAGCAAATAAGTTTAAAGTTGGAAGATGATGATGTTTTGGAAGACCCGGAATATCTAAATTGGTTAAACATGCTGATTGCTCCCGGCACTTCATTGGGTGGAGCGAGACCAAAGGCCAGTATTATTGATACTTATGGTGATTTATGGATAGCAAAATTCCCCAGTAAAGGAGATAAAGGTGATATTGGTGGCTGGGAAATTGTAACTCACGACTTAGCTTTATTGGCTGGAATAGAGATGGCGGAATCTAAAGCACAAAAATTCTCTTCAAAGTATTATACTTTTCTTACCAAAAGATTTGACCGAAACCGTAAAGGACAAAGAATTCATTTTGCTTCTGCAATGACTATGCTTGGCTATAATGACGGTCAGGATTACACAGATGGAATAAGTTACCTGGAACTTGTTGAATTCATTCAAAGAAATGGGGCAAATGTAGATCAGGATCTGGAACAACTTTGGAGAAGAATCGTATTTAGCATTTGTGTTTCAAATACTGATGATCACTTAAGAAATCACGGTTTTCTGTTAACTAAAAATGGTTGGGCATTATCACCGGCTTATGATATTAATCCAGTGGAAACAGGGAACGGATTGAAATTAAATATTTCAGAAGATGACAATGCGCTGGAT
>CAYMXD010000424.1:0-2839 GCA_964394095.1 uncultured Mesohalobacter sp.
AAACTCAAATTTCAAAAGCGCAGCGTATTGAAATTTGTTAGTTGAACTAATCCCGCTGTGGCGGGATCTCATGTTTATATTTCCTTTCGATTTAAACTCAAATTTCAAAAGCGTAGCGCACTTCGGCTAGGCTAAGCCGAACAGACAGGCATGCCTGTTCGGCAGAAAGGCTACTAATGACGTTTTATGGTAAATCATTGAAAATTTAACCTCTCCTCTTCCCTCTGAGCGAAGAAGCCTGTTGTTGTATTTAAAAACATCACTTTGTATTAAATAAAATTTGCAAAATTTTCAGGGGCTCTAAGAGACCTTAAAATATTGATATATAGTACTATAAAATAAATTTCAGAATTTTAAGAATATACTTTTTTATACATGTAAACCTCAGAAACTTCAGTTACTTTAGTGCCCAATTTATATATGACATGTATCAGCAATCAAAAAATAATTCCATCAACTAAGGACTAATCATAATTTTATTATATTTTAGTTATTTGATAATTGTCAACATGAAATTAGAGACCAGCCGAGTCGAGCCTAAAACTTATATTGATTTGTATCGCAAACTCATCAAACCGAGATTAATTGAGGAGAAGATGCTTATTCTGCTGAGACAGGGTAAAATATCAAAATGGTTTAGTGGTATAGGGCAGGAGGCTATTGCAGTTGGGGTAACTTCTGCAATGCAGGACGATGAATACATCTTACCTATGCACAGAAATCTTGGCGTTTTTACGACCAGAAAAGTTCCTCTAGACCGTTTGTTTAAACAATGGCAAGGTAAGGCTGGTGGCTTTACCAAAGGGCGTGATAGAAGTTTTCACTTTGGGACTCAGGATTACAAGATTATAGGGATGATATCACATCTTGGTCCACAATTGGGAATTGCCGACGGTATTGCTTTAGCACAAAAACTAAAAAACACTAATAAAGCGACTTGTGTATTTACAGGAGATGGCGGCACCAGCGAAGGTGATTTTCACGAAGCATTAAATATTGCTTCAGTCTGGCAACTTCCTGTAGTGTTTTGTATTGAAAACAATGGTTACGGACTGTCAACACCATCTACAGAACAATTTTTTATTGAAGACCTTGCAGACAGAGGTGCTGCTTATGGTATAGAGTCTCATATCATAGATGGTAATAATATTGCTGAAGTTTATGAAAAAATGACTTATATTTTTGAAGATGTAAGACGATACCCCAAACCCATTCTTGTTGAATTTAAAACTTTTAGACGACGAGGACATGAAGAAGCTAGTGGTACTAAATATGTTCCAGATGATTTGATGACCTACTGGGAGTCTAAAGACCCGGTCGATTCTTTTGAAAGATACTTAATAGAACACGATATTGCCGAAGACGCTCTTTTGGAAAATATTAAAACAGAGATTAAAGATGAGATTGTAGAAAACCTTAAAATAGCTTTTGATGAACCTGCCATAGAATCTACACCAGAGAAAGAAATGGCCGATGTTTTTGCGCCCTTCAAATTTATTCCAACACTACCCGAAAGTAAGAATACAACAGAAATGCGCTTAATCGATGCTATTTCTGATGGACTTAGAGCGTCTATGAGAAAATATAATGACATGGTCATAATGGGACAGGACATTGCTGAATATGGTGGAGTGTTTAAAATTACCAAAGGCTTTTTAGAAGAATTTGGAAGAGACCGCATTCGCAACACGCCTATATGTGAATCCGGAATTATCGAAACAGCTATGGGTTTGAGTATTTGTGGTATTAAATCTGTTGTTGAAATGCAATTTGGTGATTTTGTGTCTTCAGGCTTTAATCCTATTGTGAATTATCTGGCTAAAACATACTACCGCTGGAACCAAAAAGCAGATGTGGTGATAAGAATGCCATGTGGTGCTGGTGTAGGAGCAGGGCCATTTCACAGTCAGACCAATGAAGCTTGGTTTGCTAAAACGCCTGGTCTTAAAGTCGTCTATCCTGCATTCCCTGAAGACGCTAAAGCACTATTGTGTGCCTCTATTGAAGATCCAAACCCTATATTATTTTTTGAACATAAAGCACTTTACAGAAGCATAAAATCTCAGGTTCAAGAAGGCTTTTTTACCTTAGAAATAGGCAAAGCCAACTTAGTGAAAAGTGGTCAAAAAATAAGTATTATTACTTATGGTTTTGGCGTACACTGGGCATTAGAATTAAGTGAAGATTACCCTGAAAATACACTCGACATACTAGACCTGCGCACTTTAAAACCTTTGGATTATGATGCTATTTTAGCTAGTGTTAAGAAAACAGGAAAAGTTATGGTGTTGCAGGAAGATTCTGCTTTCGGTGGTATTGCAGCAGAAATATCTGCCTGGATTAGCGAGCATGTCTTTGAGTATCTGGATGCTCCTGTAAAGCGCGTGTGCAGTTTAGATTCGCCAATTCCTTTTGCTGCAAATCTGGAAAAAGAATATTTGGCTAAAGCCAGATTAAAAGATTGTCTTGATGCTTTACTGGCGTATTGATAAACGTTATTTAGATTTACCAATTTAGAAAAACGATAATTCATAAAAATGGAAGACGATAATTTTGAAAAGTATAATGGTTTATTTGATGATGATGGCAATCCTATAGATCCTAATCTTATAAAAAAGCCCGGCCTTTGTTTAACCTGTGTAAACAATGACGACCCTCAAGAGGAAATTTTATGCAATTTGCTGCGATATGGTCAACAAAATGAAGATATATTTATTTGCCATGCTTACCAGAAAAAATGATGCCTCACTGAAATATTCTTATAATTCTAAGGCCAATACATTAAATAATTTAGCCTTTGAAGAAAGTAATGTCCTATAAGTGTCTATGTATTTAAGTT
>CAYMXD010000425.1:0-2836 GCA_964394095.1 uncultured Mesohalobacter sp.
CGTAAAATAATTTTTATTCAATAATCATAGAATTTTAAAGCCTATAATTTCAAACATTATCATATACAAAGATAAAGCTTTAAGGTTTTGAATGTAAAAATCAAACTGTACTTTTAACCTGGATTTTAGTATTACTTATGTGTTTTTTTGAAGGTGTCGAAAGTAAATATTAAAAATTGACCTAACATAAAAATTACAACAAAAATTATCCATAACAATAGATTCATTTCTAAATAACTTTTCACATTACTCATTAAAAACACCCAAAATACAATAAATAGTGCTGTCAAAAGCCTTGTTTTTATACTAAATGTAATCTCCTTTTTACAATTTTTACAATCCCACTCTGAATATGAAAACTTTACAAACATATTTTTCAAATACTCTAATCTTGAATATTGATAATTACAATACGGACAGGTTCTAACTTTCATGATTTTAATTTATTAGACTTCCTCACTGATAACTTATTTTCAGTTAAAATTCTAAATGTGTTTAGTAAATTAAATTTTTTACGTTATAAAATTAAAAAAAATCAAAGCTAAACCTATAAAGAAAATTTATAAAATTACATGATTTTACTATTTAAACTGTATTTATCAAATGTTTGTATTGGGTTTTAAGGATTAGTCAGAGACTTCTTTAAACCGATCAAAGCTAAAAATATATAAGGATACAAAACTATAGATACTGATGGCGAGTACCCACATTAAAAAGTTCATGTCAAAATAACTTATGGCCGTATTTAAAAAAATCATCCAAAAGCCAAATATAACAGCCAGAATGATTCTTCGCGATAAATCAATTGTTATGTCCTGCTTACAGTTTTGACATTCTTCAGTTGTCCAAATCGTTCTAAAAAATACGCTTTTCACATATGCTATTCTGGAATATTGGTGATTACAATTAGGACAGGTTCTTGATTTCATTGTTTTGATCTGATTATTTCGTTACATCGAGCCCTCATGTTAGCAAGGGCAGGTATCGAGGTGTGGGTCTCGATACACCGGATTTTGCAAATCCGGCACTCGACCTGACGCAGTCTCGATACACCGGATTTTGCAAATCCGGCACTCGACCTGACAAAATATTTTATACTAAAAACATACATATGATGTCACATCGAGTGATCCCGACATTGTCGTCGGGATTGCCTGCCTGTATTCTAAAGGTCGGCAGACAGGTATCGGGATGCAAAATTAAACGTAAATTCATAAAAAATTTATAGAAAAACCATAAAGTTTGTAACACTCTTAATTTTGACTCGTATTTAAGGTGAAGCAATTTTAATCTAACATGCCGGCGTGTTTAAAACAAATCTCGTAGAAGACTGTAAAAAAGGAAAGCGCAAAGCGCAAATGAAGCTTTACAACAAATACTGTGACGGTATGTTGTGCATTGCCATGCGCTACCTCAAACAACAGGATTTGGCAGAGGACGCGGTGCAGGAAGCTTTTATTAAAGCCTTTAAACATATTGAGCATTACGATGGCAAAACCAGTTTTGGTGCTTGGCTGAAGCGCATCGTCATCAACCAAAGTATAGATTATTACAGACAATTGAAATATCATGAAGATATTGAAAATCATGCGCTTGAATTGGCAGAAGAAGACAACCACTCCTGGGAAGTAGAAGACCATGTTTCAACTAAAGATATTCACAAGTGCATTGACAGTTTACCCGAAAAATACAGTACCCTATTAAAATTGTATTTGATGGAAGGCTACGACCACGACGAAATAGGAGAGATTCTAAACATCAAAGCTAATAACTCCCGTATTCAATTGCATCGTGGCAAAAAATTATTGAAAGAACAACTTAAAACATTGAGACATGAAAGATTTGCGTAAAGATTTCAACTACAGTTCCGGGTCTTTTAAAATGTCTAAAGGGCATGACAAAAAATTTGAAAACCGCTTGAAAGAAAACTTCGGTGAGACTCAAAAAAAGGATTATAGCATCATCTATAAAATGGTGGCGGTAGCGATAATTGCTGTATTGAGTACTGTTTTTGTACTTAACCAAGACCTACTTTTTTCAGACGAACCGATGGAAGAGGTTGTAGAGGTTCAAAAAATAGGCTTGGGGGACATTTCTCCCGAATTACAAAGCCTTGAAAATTATTACCTCACTTCCATAAAAATCGAGTTGGCTACCCTGGAAACTACCGAAGCACACGATGCCATGATTAACAGCTATCTCGAAGAACTAAAATACATTAACAAAGCTTACGATGATTTAGAAAATGAGCTGAATAATGTTGGGGTTTCAGAAGAAATCATCAACGCCATGATAGACAACTTACAGTTAAGATTAGAATTGCTTCAAGATCTTAAACAAAAGTTGAACAATTTAAACCCAAAACAAAATGAAAACCAAAACAATGCTTATCAAATTTAGTCTGTGCCTGCTGTTTATAGCCTCCAGCTATGCCCAAAAAAGCAAGACCTACACCGAAAGTTTTAATGTCAACAAAGATGTAAAAGTTTCTCTAAAAGCAGACAATGCTGAAATCATAGTAGAAACATGGAACAAAAACCGTGTAGATGTAGAAGCTACCATATCTGTTGAGGTTGAAGACGAAAAGTTGGCTGCTGAAATTTTAGAAAATTTCAAATTTGAAGCCCTTGGTAATTCCAGTAAAGTTGAAATCAGAGCAGGTGAGGATTTACGTAAATTTCTTATGAGAAAAAATAGGTTTATAGGGGATGATACTGCTATTGAAATTTTAACAGAAGACATTCGAGGCTCTGGCCCACCTGCTCCACCAACACCACCATTACCCCCAAACATAGATTTTGATATTCAATTTGATATGGACCGTTTTAACGAAGAT
>CAYMXD010000426.1:0-2835 GCA_964394095.1 uncultured Mesohalobacter sp.
GAGCCTATCTTCAAAAAAATGCAACCCATATAGAATACCATCAGGAAGATGAATCTTTAGTTGAAGTCACTTTTATTGGAAAAGAAATTCCCGATGAAGTTATTGAATTATGGGAATCCAAGATGAAACAGAATCAATACCTTAAGAATACGAAACTAAGAATTCTTCAGAATGAAAAGTCAGAAGAATTTGATCAATACAGTTATATGAAAGAGCTGAAATCCAGAGATTCACTAGAATTAATAGCAAGTCAAAACACAATTAAATTGTTAACCAGAAAACTGGATTCCATGAATAAAATGAAGAAAGTTAAGCGCATACCTGTTCCTGAAATAGCTAAAGAAATAAAACTAAACTACAACAAAATAAGTAATGTCTCTTTTGCTGAAGTTCTGGTTGTTAATGAGGACATTATAGATACTATTCCTACTTTCAACCTATCTTGGAATGAAAAATTGACTCCGGCTGATCAAAAAACCTTTGAAAATAGACTTTCTAAATGGCTATCTTATAAAATTAAAAAAGACAATGTTGAAGTAAAAATCACACCAGTGGTAGATTAAAATAAAGTTAATAGCCCTTTTGCTGCGCTACCCTAACCTTTCTAAACAAATCTGAAGAATACACAAATCTTGTAACAGCTTCATTTTCTGTTTTATAGATAATATCTTTATTGCCTTCCCAGGCTAAATGCCCGTTTTCGAGATAAACAATTTTTTCGCCTATTTCAAACACAGAATTCATATCATGTGTGTTTATAACAGTGGTGATATTAAACTCGTGTGTGATTTCTTGAATGAGATTATCAATAACCGTTGCGGTTTTGGGGTCTAAGCCGGAATTAGGTTCATCACAAAACAGAAACTTCGGTCGGTTGACCACAGCTCTAGCGATAGACACCCGTTTTTGCATACCACCACTTATTTCTGAGGGGAATTTATGGTTGGCATTTACTAGATTAACGCGCTTCAAAACTTCATTTACCCGATCCAACATTTCAGACCTTGAAGCTTGGGCAAACATTCTTAAGGGAAACATTACATTTTCTTCAAC
The DNA here is from genome assembly GCA_964394095.1 of uncultured Mesohalobacter sp. Lineage (GTDB taxonomy): Bacteria > Bacteroidota > Bacteroidia > Flavobacteriales > Flavobacteriaceae > Psychroflexus. Next base: position 1,054 of record CAYMXD010000426.1, read on the forward strand.
GGTCATAGAATCAAACAATGCACCACCTTGAAAGACCATGCCGATTTGTTTTCTCAAGCCTCGTTTTTGTGAAGCATTGAGCTCTTTGTATTTCATATCACCATAACAAATATCACCTTTTTCCGGTATAAATAAGCCCAGCATGCATTTTAAGAAAACCGTTTTACCAGAACCGGACTGACCAATGATTAGGTTGGTTTGTCCACGTTCAAATGATGTAGTAATGCCTTTTAAGACATCTAAGTCACCAAATGTTTTATGTAAATTTTCAACTTTAATCATTAGCTTAAAAGTAATTGAGTGATGATATAGTTACTAATTATTATAATAACACTTGTCCAAACAAAGGATGTGGTTGAAGCTTGCCCAACTTCTAAAGAACCACCTTTCATATAATAGCCGTGAAAGGATGGAACAGTGGCCAAAATAAAAGCAAAAATAAAAGTTTTGATAAATGCATACACTAAATGAAAACCAATGAAATCTTCCTGCAGTCCACTTAAAAAAAGATTGGCATCTACAAAACCGCCTAACACACCGGCAGTATAAGCACCTATAATTCCAACAAACATTGATATCGCAATGACAAAGGGGTAAAACATCATGCCCACAATTTTGGGGAAAACGAGATAGTTTAAGGAATTTATCCCCATAATTTCAAGGGCATCAATTTGCTCTGTAACTCGCATCGTGCCAATACTTGAGGTAATATATGAACCAACTTTTCCCGCCATTATAATAGATATAAATGTCGGAGAAAATTCAAGAATAATAGATTGTCTGCCCGCAAAAGCTATTAAAGATTTGGGAATAAGGGGATTACTTAAGTTTAAAGCCGTTTGTATGGTAATAACTGCACCAATAAAAAATGAGATAAAAATAACTATCCCTAAAGAACGAACGGTCAAATCGTGAATTTCCTGTACAATCAATCGTCTTAACACACTTGCTTTAGTAAAGCGCTTAAATACGTCCCTTATCATTAAAAAATAACGACCAATATTAGCGATGTAGTTCATATCAAGAAATTCATGGATAAAAATAGGAAAAAAAGTGAGCTTGCAATTTAACTTTGCAATAAAGTTTAAAATATCTAATAATTGTAAATTTGTAAATAAATCAATGTTGTAATGAAAAAAAATCAATTTGTTTTTGCTATACTCTTAATAACCAGCATCATTCATGGTCAGACAGACAAACCCAAACTTGTTATAGGTATAGTGGTAGACCAAATGCGCTATGAATATTTACAACGCTTCCAGGCCCATTATTCAGAAAATGGTCTCAAAAAATTAATGAAAGAGGGGTTCTTTGCCAAAAACACGCACTTTAGTTATATCCCAACATATACCGGACCCGGTCATGCTTCAATATTTACCGGAACAACGCCTTCAAATCATGGTATTATTGCTAACAACTGGTACGATAAAGTCATTAATGAAACTGTGTATTGCGTGCAAGATGACAATATGACTTCAGTAGGAAGTACAGACAGTAGCGGACAAATGTCTCCTCATAGAATGCTTACTACAAGCCTAACCGACCAAAACAGATTGCACACCCAGTTTAGAGGAAAATCTTTTGGAATTTCATTAAAAGATAGAGGTGCCATTTTACCGGCGGGTCATACCGCAAATGCAGCCTATTGGTTCAATGGCGGTGACGATGGAAAGTTCATCTCCAGTAGTTTTTATATGGAAAAACTTCCTAAATGGGTTAAGGATTTTAATAAAAACACCGATCAGTATTTTAAAATCTGGGAAACGCTAAAGCCCATCGAGA
>CAYMXD010000427.1:0-2559 GCA_964394095.1 uncultured Mesohalobacter sp.
AAAGAGCTCCAAAAACTGAATAATTACATTTTAAACACATTTAAGTTAAACAATGATGATCAAAAAATATGGCTTAAAAATCAAGGCTATACTGCAGTTGACGATTTTTATAAGGCTAAAGGAAGTTATTCGTTTTATAAAACCTGCAACAGCTGGGTAAATACCGGATTTAAGCAAAGTGGATTAAAATCTTGTGTATGGACGCCTTTTGATTTTGGTCTTTTGAATAAATATGACTAAAAATTAGTTTAACTGAAATCATAAGGTTTAAATACATCTGTCATAAATTAAAGCTTGTACAAGAAACTTGTGTATAAATTTGAAATATTCTATTTTTCAAAAATATTTTAATTCCTATGAAAAAATCTTTCCTTTATTTAAGCTTATTCATTTTCCTCGCACTTATTATAAACCTATCATCAACAGCTCAAAACATTGATTTAGACAAATTAAAAGGCATTGATGTCCGAAGTATTGGTCCTGCTGGTATGAGTGGCCGAATAACAGCCGTAGATGTAGTTCACGACAATCCACAGGTTATGTATGTGGGTTCAGCTTCCGGTGGTCTCTGGAAATCTGAAAGTGGTGGCGTAGACTGGACACCCATTTTTGACGACGAGCAGATTCTTTCCATCGGCGCTGTTGCCATACAGCAAGATAATCCGGATGTCATTTGGGTAGGAACCGGGGAAGGCAATCCCAGAAACAGCCTGAATGGCGGATATGGCTTATACAAATCTATGGATGGCGGTAAAAGCTGGGAATTGATGGGCTTAGAGAAGACCCGAAATATTCACCGTATCCGTATTGACCCCAAAAACCCCAATACCGTTTATGTTGGTGCCATTGGTTCTCCCTGGGGTGAACACCCGGAAAGAGGCGTTTTTAAAACGACTGATGGCGGTAAAACCTGGAGCAAAAGTTTGTTTGTAGATAACAAAACAGGCGTTGCAGAACTCATCATGGACCCCAACAATCCTAACAAATTATTTGCCGCCCTATGGGAACACCAAAGAAAACCCTGGACGTTTACATCCGGTGGTCCCGGCTCCGGATTATATATGACGGTAGATGGTGGAAACACCTGGAAAGAACTCACGCCGGATGATGGCTTACCTAAAGGTGATTTAGGACGAATAGGTTTAGCGATATCAGCCGCAAATTCCAAAACCGTTTATACTTTAATAGAATCTAAAAAGAATGCACTGTATAAATCGGAAGATGGTGGATATACCTGGAAAATGATTAATGACAATATGCGCGAAATTGGTAATCGTCCGTTTTATTATGCTGAAATATATGCTGACCCCTTAAACGAAAACAGAGTCTATTCCATATTTACCTATGTTAATGTGAGCGAAGATGGCGGTAAGTCGTTTAAAGAATTAATGCCGGCTTATGGCACCGATGTTGGCGTTCATCCGGATCATCACGCCTGGTACATCCACCCGAAAAATCCGGATATGATGCTTGATGGAAATGATGGCGGATTGAATATCACTTATGACGGCGGCGAGACCTGGAGGTTTGTACAAAATTTACCCGTCGGCCAATTTTACCATATCAATGTAGACAATGATTACCCTTACAATGTGTACGGCGGCATGCAAGATAACGGCAGTTGGTGCGGCCCTGCTTATGTTTGGAAAGCACAGGGTATCCGAAATTCCTATTTTCAGGAAATTGCTTTTGGTGATGGCTTTGACGTTGTCCCCGATCCCGATAATTCCAGATATGGTTTCGCCCAATCACAGCAGGGATATGTTCAACGCTACGACAGAGAAACCGGTAATAATCAAATCATAAGACCAACCCATCCGGATAAAGATGTGTTGCTAAGATTCAACTGGAATGCGGCTATTGCGCAAAACCCATTTGATAACAACTCCGTATATTTTGGAAGCCAATTTGTACACAAAACCACAGACAAAGGGCAAACTTGGGAAATCATTTCCCCAGATTTAACGACCAATGATCCCGAAAAACAAAAGCAATTTGAAAGTGGTGGTCTAACTTATGACGCCACAGGTGCAGAAAACAACACGACTATCACAGCTATTGCGCCATCTTCACTAAAAGAAGACGTGATATGGGTCGGTACTGATGATGGTAATATTCAGCTCACTCAGGATGGTGGTGAAAGCTGGAACAAAGTAAGTACTAACATTAAAGGATTTCCTGCAGAATCCTGGGTGGCACAGATTCAAGCCTCGACTTACAATGCCGGTGAAGCCTTTGTGGTGGTGAATAATTACAGGAATTTCGATTTTAAACCTTATTTATTCCATACCACTAATTACGGTAAAAAATGGACAAATTTAACTGTTGAAGATGAAGTCTGGACCTACACACTTAGCGTAGTGCAAGACCCTGAAGAACCCAATTTAATATTTCTGGGCACAGACGGCGGGTTGTATTTCAGCATCAATAAAGGACAAAACTGGCAAAAATGGACCAATAATTATCCCAACGTGCCAACCCGCGATTTAGTAATTCATCCCAGAGAACACGACCTGGTTATTGGAACCTTTGGCCGTGCCATTTACATCATGGATGACA
>CAYMXD010000427.1:2569-2835 GCA_964394095.1 uncultured Mesohalobacter sp.
TAGACCGCTAAGAGAATTAGCCGCAGAAGGTAAAGACGTCTTAGATCAACCTTTGAAGCTTTTCACGCCGCCAACCGCCTACCAAGCCGTCAACCAACAAGCCAGTGGCACACGTTTTGGTGCCAATGCTATTTTTAATGGTGAAAACAGAAGTTCTAATGCCATGATTTCTTACCTCATCAACACACCGGAACAAGAAGAAAAAAAAGAGGTAAAAGATAAAGAGGATGAAAAGGGCAAAGATGAAGAAAAAATCACTTATGATG
>CAYMXD010000428.1:0-2831 GCA_964394095.1 uncultured Mesohalobacter sp.
AACAGATGATTAAGTCTAAAAAGTCATAGTTTTTTTTGAGATAAAAGCTATCAAGATAAAAAATCAAAGAAGATTCAAATTTACAGAAAGCAAAAAACTTTAGTTCTTTTAAAGTCTCTAATTTGAAGAGAGAGAAAAAAAAGTCCCTCCTTAGGAGGGATTTAGGGAGGCTCATACGGCGGAGAATGGCTAAAAGGCGCTGGACAGTTTAACCTACTAGATCAAATTCCTGAGGAAATGTGGGATATGCTGGAACAAATGATTAAAGCTAAAAAAGGGAGATAAAAAGCCCCCTAAAAAAGCCCCCTAAATCCCCCAAAGGAGGACTTTATGTGCTGGGATTGAAACTTTTAAACCTGAAACTTTGAACTTGAAACTTGAAACCTGAAACTTGAAACCTGAAACTAAAAACTAGAAACTACACAAAAACTGACCAACATCATAAGCTATAATGCTATGTCAGCTTAAGTTTGCAATGTGAAAAATGTAGAAACACATAACTGTTACCACTGTGGAGATCCCTGTAAACCTACTGATATTGAAGCCCACGATAAACATTTTTGTTGTAATGGTTGCAAGACGGTTTATGAAATTTTCTCTGAAAACGACTTAGCCTGCTACTACGATTTTGAAAACGCGCCTGGTAAAACACCACCTGAGCTTGAAGGCAAATACGATTTTCTAGATCAGGTAGATATTGTAGAAAAGTTAATCGATTTCAATGATGGCGACACCCAGATCATTAATCTTTATATTCCGCATATACATTGTAGTTCCTGTATTTGGATTTTAGAAAATTTAAATAAACTCAATCCACATATCAGCAACTCTCAGGTCAATTTTCCCAAAAAATCTGTTCAGATTCAATATAACAGTTCAAAAACCAATTTAAAAGCAGTGGTTAAATTGCTGACCTCCATTGGTTATGAACCCTACATCAGTTTAGATGATATGGACAAACCTGACAGTAAAATAGACCGGTCTTTGGTTTACAAAATTGGGATTGCGGGCTTTGCTTTTGGTAATGTGATGTTCTTTTCGTTCCCGGAATATTTTGAAGTCTCTGAATACTGGCTTGACCAATACAAGCCTATCTTCCGATGGATAATGTTTGGATTTTCATTGCCTGTAGTATTTTATGCGGCACAGGATTATTTCATTTCGGCTTTCAAAATTCTTAAAACCAAAAGCCTCAACATCGATATCCCTATCGCCTTAGGCATTGCCACGCTGTTCATCAGAAGTACAGTTGAAATCGTATTTGATTTAGGTTCAGGGTTTTTTGATAGTTTAACCGGACTTGTATTCTTTTTACTTCTCGGTAAATTTGTTCAGCAAAAAACGTACAACTATTTATCTTTTGAACGCGATTACAAATCCTATTTCCCTATTGCGGTGACCAAAATTGATAAAGGCAAAGAAACCAATATCCAAGTCAGTAACATAAAAGCCGGCGACCGCTTACTCATTAGAAATGCTGAACTTATTCCCGTAGATGGCATCTTGATGAATGGCCGTGCAAACATAGACTACAGCTTTGTTACCGGGGAGGAAAAACCGGTAACAAAAACTTCCGGCGATAAAATTTATGCCGGCGGTAAACAAGCCGGGAGTTCAATTGAAATGACCGCCGATAAATCTGTAGAACAAAGTTATCTCACCCAATTATGGTCCAATGAAGCTTTTACCAATCAGAAAGAAGAGACTTACAGAACGCTTTTAGATAAAATCAGTAAGCATTTTACACTTGCTGTTTTAGCCATCGCCACAATATCTACCCTTATCTGGTTGTTCATAGACCCCGCCATGGCACTTAATGTCTTTACCGCTGTACTAATCATTGCTTGCCCTTGTGCCATCGCCTTGGCCACACCATTTACTATGGGAAATCTTTTGCGCTTGTTTGGACAAAAAGGCTTTTACCTTAAGGATGTCAAAAGTTTGGAACAACTCACCGATATCCAACAACTCATATTTGATAAAACTGGAACACTTACCAAAAACGAAAAAGCAGAAATCATTTACAAAGGCGAGAACATTACCGACGAAGATTTAGGCTTACTGAAAAACACATTGAAAAATTCTAATCACCCGCTTAGCCGACAATTATATGACTACCTCCAAAGTCAGGATATTTTGACCATAGATGATTACGAAGAGCATGTGGGCAAAGGTATTCAAGCCAAAATTAATAAGCATCACGTCAAATTAGGGTCTTCATCATTTGTTGAAGCACCTCAAGAAGAAGAAAGTTTTGAAACTGCCGTACATTATAAAGACAACGAGCATTACAAAGGTAAATTTGTGTTTAAAACCAGTTACCGTGAAGGGGTACAGGATTTATTTCATCGCTTAAAACACGATTATAAGCTGGCAGTGCTCTCCGGTGATAATACCGGCGAAAAAGAATTTTTGAAACGATTCTTACCCTGCGAAACCCCTTTATATTTCAATCAGAAACCTGAAGACAAGCTGAATTTTATCAGGTCTAAACAGAATAAAAACAACAAAGTGGCTATGGTTGGAGATGGTTTAAATGACGCCGGTGCACTTAAACAAAGTGACTTAGGTATAGCCATCTCAGAAAACATCAACGTCTTCTCCCCGGCCTGTGATGCCATCTTGGATGCCAAAAAACTTTCTCTCCTCCCCGATTTCATTCATGGAGCCAAACAAGGCATCAAAATCATAAAAATGAGTTTTATACTATCATTTATTTATAATGTTGTGGGACTTTACTTCGCTGTAACTGGTCAATTAGAGCCAGTCATTGCAGCTGTTTTAATGCCTTTAAGTTCAATAAGTATTGTTGGATTTACGACATTAATGAC
>CAYMXD010000429.1:0-923 GCA_964394095.1 uncultured Mesohalobacter sp.
GTCCAAAAACCTTGAGACTCCATTATGCATGGGTAAACCCGCTCGAAGTATAGAACAGATGACCAACTCATTTTTTATTATATGTTTAGAGTGTTGTCCCAATACCGTATTTATGTCTTGAATTTTGAACTGAAACTCTTTGCTCATTTCGTAGGTAAGAATCTCGCCTATACGTTCAAGATTTTGTCTAAACCTCCATCTGTCCTGCTGTATATTTTCATCTCTCAATTCTACCAAAAATTGATTGAGTATAGAGTCTTCTTTAGATATATGATGTATTTTCATGCCACAAATTTAGGTAAACTTATTAAAAACAAAACCAGAATATCATAAGATGTCATTTGCATCCCTCAGTATGGATATAAGATTGATACCCCTTAAGGCCATAAGAATAAAGGAATTATGAATTTTAATGCCTTAACTATTTTAATTTCACTTCGAAAAGGGGTGCTCATACAAAAACTAATTGTTTAATATGCTTAGCTTTTAGTTTCCTCAAAAAAAGACCAATTTTTAAAGGTTTGAGAGGTGTGAAGTATGCAATCTAGCACACTTTCATTTCGATACCCCTATTTTTTCCACTCAAAAGCAAACTTGAATTCCAAAAATTATTTAACTCATTTCGGGGTCATCAATCGCATTAGGAGGTATTTACTATAAATATTTCACCTGTTTCGGGTCAATCCATTGTTTGTAAAAATAATTCAAGTCTATCAAATGATCTCAACTGTGATAAGTTTGCAACTTTTTAATCTCATCAAATGTCTAAAGTTACAAATTTTGAATATATCAAGATTAAGTTAAAAGCCTCATATTTTTATAGTAAAAAACTACACCACAGACTATCATTCTAAAATGGGTCGCCTAATATAGTTTAGATATTTTATATTCAAAAATAGTTTTACCACTAAAAACCATCTAAG
>CAYMXD010000429.1:933-1279 GCA_964394095.1 uncultured Mesohalobacter sp.
TTAAAGAAGTTGGAAATAGGGGCTCGTACGGATAAGCATATTACTTTATTATTCATTGAATTTACAAATGTAGAAATCATGACATCATGAGAATAAAGCCTAATGTCTAATTTCTGAGAGGGGAGCGGTCTATTTTCTAAAGAATATGTGGTACTCTTACCATGGTGTGTAAAAACTTCAACTTAAAAGGTTAACTTGACATCTATTCTCTAATAAGTATTAAAACACTAAGCATTTTTTAATTTTAGGATAATTTTACCAGTATCTTTAGATTCAAATAGCTCTACAATTTTGAGTAGCATTCTTAACACAAATATGTTAGGGTTTTTAATTAATTTACTCAGAC
>CAYMXD010000429.1:1292-2829 GCA_964394095.1 uncultured Mesohalobacter sp.
TCATCTATATTGTGTATAGGTTGATCCATATTATTTTGCTCTAATGACCAAAGCAGATTTGCAGAATTCCAGGCTTGAGCTCTTGCTTTTCTCATGCTAAAATTGATTAGCTTTTCATCAGAATTTTCACCAAAAAGATCAATTAAAAACATAAATGGAGATACTTTACTTAGTTCATCTTGTAATTCATTTGTGATTTGCTTGAGGATGTTATTTATCTTATTAAAATCACCTTTAATTGCATTAATATCTTTCCCTGCCATTGTTTGTGCTGTGGCAATTGAAAGGTCTAAATTGATATGCGCGTTCATGCCAAATAAAATATGCTGAATAATAGTGAGTTGTTCATTAGCAGAATGAAATGCAAAGGCCCATGATTTACTTATAGGAAGCCCTTTTTTATGATTATGATAGGCTTCCAGATATAGATTTGCAAAGTCAACATCAAATGTTTCCATCTGCTGGTTGTCTTGAAAATTTCCAAGCTTAATTTCTTTTGCAATTTCTGCTGTGGTTCTTCTGTAGACGTAAGCAAACAAACCTAATCTACTGTTATGGGCAATACAATCTTCAATTATACGATCCAATTCTTTCAAAACTTCCTCTATACTTGTGGCTTTTTCCATTTTTAAAGTTTATTTATTACAATTTAAATCATTTCATGTTCATTCTTATAACAATAAGTATTATTTCTCTAAAAGTGCATTTTTTTTAAACGCTAAAGGTCGGCGAGGCTGAAAATTATCAGAATCTCTCAGGTTACTTATCGTCTGGTGTTAGTGTCCGGTCCGGCATTTCATTTCAGTTACAGTTTTTCTTAATCATTATATGGAATATTTAAAATTTTTCTTGGGGATAGAATATATTTATTAATCTCCATTGAACTTGATAGTATGTTCTTTTTTAGAGTTGAGGGCCTTGGGCATTCCTTATATAGTCCTTCAGAATTTACCAGTAAATTAAATGGTATTCCATCAAATTGAAAATTCGATCCAGTTTTCACTTCATTTTTAGTAATTAATTGAATTCCTTCGGATTATTGTTGTTTAAATAGTTTTTCCACTTCTTCTTGTTCTTATCAATGGAGATGTCTACAAAAATTAAATTGTTATTTTTCGAATAATCTTCTTTCAATTTTTTCAGAAATGGTTTTTCACTGATACAAGGATCACACCAAGTCGCCCAAAAAGATATATAAAGATTTTTGCCAGCAAATTCGTTCAACTTAATTTCATTGCCGTTTTCATCTTCAAACACTTCGTTTGGTAATCTTGGCGGTGTTTTACTTGTAAAATCCCAAAGTACTTGAGCATTAACTAAATTTTTGTTCACATCTGAACCAAATCCCTTTTGCTCAATAATTAAAGGCTGAGAAAATAAATAAAAGCCAAATAATAAAATAGATATTGTAAGGGTTAAAATCTTATATTTTCTATTAAACTCTTTTCGGGTAACTATTAAACCAAAAGAAGAGAATAAAATAACTAGAAAGAAAAATGGAAAATAAAAATATCTGAATGGGATAAATATCAATAGT
>CAYMXD010000430.1:0-2820 GCA_964394095.1 uncultured Mesohalobacter sp.
CCTGGTTTTCCTGATTGATGTTTCCGGGTCTATGAACAATCACAACAAATTACCCTTAGTCAAAAAATCCCTGAATCTGCTGGTTGATCAAATGCGGGATAAAGATAAGATAGCTTTAGTCACCTACGCCAGCAATAGTCGGGTGGTGCTCGAACCCACTTCCGGAAACCATAAAACCAAGATCAAAAATGCCATAGTCCAACTTTCTGCCGGTGGCAGCACTCATGGGAGTCAGGGCATTGAAACGGCTTACAGTCTGGCCGAAGAAAATGTTGTCAAAGATGGTAACAACCGCGTCATTATTGCCACAGATGGTGATTTCAACATGGGTGTGACAACAAATGAAAGCCTGGAAGACCTGATCGCCAAAAAGCGTGAAAGCAATATTTATCTCACTTGTCTCGGTTATGGTATGGGCAATTATAAAGACAGTAAAATGCAGAGCCTGTCGCAAAAAGGCAATGGCAATTATGCCTACATAGACACCTATCAGGAAGCCCAAAAGTTTTTGGAACGTGAATTTAAAGGCAGTCTCTACGCCATTGCCAAAGACGTCAAAATTCAAATTGAATTCAATCCCAAGCACGTGGATTCCTACCGACTCATAGGCTACGAAACCCGTATGCTCGAAGACAGAGACTTTGCTGACGACACCAAAGATGCCGGTGAAATAGGTGTCAATCATCAGGTCACGGCACTTTATGAAGTCATTCCAAGAGGTGTTGAAAGCCAGTACGCTGAATTCACCCCCGACCTTAAATACCAAAAAGTAGAAAAGCCAAGCTTTGAAGGCTATAGCGATGAGCTGGCCACGGTCAAATTCAGATACAAACCGACAAGTTCAGATAAAAGCATCAAGCTGGAACGGGTGATTAAAAACCAATCTATTAAGCTCAGTCAAGCTTCTGGTGATTTTAAATTCGCTACTGCTGTGGCCTGGTTTGGCTTAAAGTTGAGAGGCTCTCAACTTATTAGTAAATCTGATAAAGAAGATATCATCAATCTGGCTAAAGAGGGTCTGGAAAACGACAAAGAAGGCTATCGCGCGGAGTTTATCCGATTGGTGAGGTTGTATGAGTAATGGGAATTTTAAAATAACTTGTGATGACCCGAAAGGTTTTAGAAACCTTTTGGGTCTTAGATTACGTGAGAAAAAAGTAATAGAACTACTTTTAATAGCTAAAAACCCAAAAGGTATTCCTCCAAAGGCGGACAGGCTGGAGGTCTTTTCGGGTCAGATTTAATCATTTGTTTTGAATAACGAATGTCGATTAACGAATTTTGATTTTTGAAGTTTTTGGAAAAACATTTACCTCTTTAACTTTAAGTTCTTTTTGTACTAAGCCGAAAGGTCTTTGCTTTCGTTGCGTTGTTGACCTTTTGGTTTTTTTATCGATAAAATTGATTCGAAAGAAAACCCAAAAGGTTTCATTCTCTTTGTGGAAAGAAACCTTTCGGGTTATAAAAACACTTTCTTCTTCATTCACCTGGCTATACTCTTTTTAAAATCTCTTGGATATGTGCGTTCACCCATAAAGACATCTGTCATAGCATCAGCGAGATGTTGAAAAGAATCTGGATATTGGACAAGGAGATTAAAGAAAAGAGCTGAGTTTTTAAATTTAAACCTAGTATGAATATTAAAATATTTTGTTAATTCATATGTTTTAATTAATATTACAATTGATAAGTATAATTAAAATTTTATTATATGAGATATTTCAGGCTTTTTTCATTTTTCGTTTTGTTTAGTTTAGTTTTGATATCCTGTAGTGAAGATGATAATACAAATAATGTAACTTCTGAATCTGAATTTTCAGTTGAAATTAATGGTAACGCTTTTGATGCTGAATTTAAAGAAGCTTTCTTAAGTGATGGTGTTTTATATATCCAAGCAAGTGATAATAACGGGAATAATAAATTTGTTCTTAGAGTAAATAACCCAGCAGAAACAACATATACCACAGGAAACACAGATATTAATTTGATTCCTCAAATGTCTTTTCAGCCTTCATCTGATCAACTTTCAAGAATGGCAAACCCAACTGAGGTAGATGCTGGAAGCATAAGCATTACGGAATTCAACACTACTAGTAATTTGGTTTCAGGAAACTTTAGTTTCTCGGGAACTTCTCCATTTTTTCTTGCAACCAACGAATATACAAATGGTGTTTTTACTAACATTCCTGTTTCTGAAAATGAACCAGATAATTTTGCTCGTGGATCACTAAGTTTTGTTTTAGATGGTGAAAATTTCACCCCATCAAACCTGTTTCTTAATAGACATGTGCTGACAGAAGTTGGAAATGATGCTATGCATTTAATTGTTAATAAGCCAAATTATCCAACATTTATTTTGCAGTTCCCCACAAACACCCCAACTGGAGAATTTATGTTTTCGCCTTTTTCAAATTATAAAATTCAAGCTAATCTAGAATCACCAACTCAAATTGGACCTTCAAACAACGCTACTATTACAATCTTAGAAAATGATTCGGATAATAACCACATCAAAGGAACTTTCGATGCTGTTCTCGATAATGATTTTACCGCTGGAAATGACCCAACTGAATTTACAATAACTGAAGGTCAGTTTGATATTTATTATACTGATTTTTAGTTAATAGTTATTGATTAGTAAAGATGGCTATCGCGCGGAGTTTATCCGTTTGGTAAGGTTGTATGAATAATGTGAATTGAAATATTAAATTAAACCTCACAGGTCTCGCAGACCTGTGAGGTTTTTGTTTTAAAACACTGCTTTTTTCAGGCGTTTTCTGATACTCTTCTTATAATCGTGTGGATAGGTACGATCACCCA
>CAYMXD010000431.1:0-2820 GCA_964394095.1 uncultured Mesohalobacter sp.
TTTTTTAATAATATCTCCGGCCTCTATATTTTGAGACACCCAAAATGAATTTTTTAGAGCCATCGATGAAAAGAAAATATCTCCTGTTTTTTGATCACCATCAAAAATAATATTTTGTCCACCAGCAAAAATGTAATTGGTTGGGACTTCTTTTTCACTAATTGTTAGACCTGCCATTTCAAAAAACTGATTGTAATCTATAGGTGTATTGCCTTTGACATGTGTATTCAAAAAGTTTTCAACACTCGGGTAAGTCATTTGAGAGATTTCCTCAATGAGTTTATCATCTTCAAAAGGCTTGTCAACGCCATATTTTTGAGAGAGTTCTTTCATTAATGATAGCATACTTCTGCTGCCGTTACTTTCCTTTCGCATCAAAATATCTATGCACATTCCAATCAAAGCGCCTTTTTGATAGACATTAATATAATTAGAATCATAGGGGTCTTCTAATATATTTTCACTCATTTCTGTAAAACTCATAGTGTCATCGTAATTACTTGCACTTGAGATTTTTGACATTACCGTATCATAGAATTCGTTGGGAGTTACAAGCCCTTGATAAACCTGAAAATGCTGTGCAAAGTATTCTGTGACCCCTTCATACATCCACAAGTGTTTAGAAAAAGTTGGCGTATTATAGTCAAAATAATGAACATCTTCAGAATGAACTGAAAGTGGTGTTACAATATGAAAAAACTCATGAGCAACAACATCTACAATAGAACTAGCCAAACTTTGTTTGTCCATAACTTCAGGTAAAACCACAACAGTAGAAGTCTGATGCTCTAAAGCTCCCATACCTTTTGGAGAAGTTTCTTTGTTTTCTGCTAAATACAAGTAAATATCATAACGCTTTGTGCTGTTGATATCACCGAGATAGGCTTTTTGGGCCTGCATCATTTTAAACACTGTTTCTTTTTGACTGGCTGCTGTATGCACTTTGTTAGGTGAATATACACTCAAAACAATTTTTATGTCTCCTACCATAAACTCTTCAACATCAAGATTTCCATACATCATTGGGTTGTCTGTAATATCAAAATAACGGTCTGCGAAATAGCTGACTGTGACAGACGCGCCGTCTTCGCTTGTAGTCATTCCCTTTTTTAGCAAGGCAGAAGTTCGTTCAAAATCTGATGGAGCTGTAACATTTAGGGTGTACTGATTGGTTTTTAAATTATCAAAATACCCGATAAATCCGTGTAAATTCAACACAAAATTATCTTCTTCAATATTTGTGCCTGCGGGAGAAAAAGGCTGCTCCCCTCCTATTCCGCCGCTACTTTCAATATCAAATGTATCGTTGACATAGTATTCAATTTTATCTAAGTTTTTAGCGTTTGGAATTACCCATGAATTTTCGTCTATTTTTTCAAATGAAATTTCATTTCCTTTGTAATCAAAGGCTTTAAAATCGTCTACATATTTACCAAAATCGCTTACTGAATAGGTGCCTTGCACGACTCTTGGTAGCCTGTAGGTAACTGTATCTGTGATAAACCTACCGGGGTTGACAGTTACCGGAACTTTATCTTCTTTGACCTTTACAAGGTTTATTGAAGTTGCGATGGGATTGTTGTTTGCAGTATCATCTGTGTTTTGCTGACCTGGACCACAGGCGATGAGAAATGCAAATAAGTTGAATAATAAGATTTTTCTAAACATATTGTATATTATTTTTATATAAGACGAAAAACATGAAATTTGTTACATTTAAATTTCTTAAAATTTGTTTAAATAATGTGATATGAGTCTGTTGAAAGCTTTTATGGTAGAAAACTCCTGAAAACTAGAATAAAACAAAGTAGTAAACCAATTATACTTAGTAAAAAAAGTTTGTATTTGGGTTTTATTTTTAGAGCTATGAAAATGCTATAGGCTAAACTTAAAATTAACGCCAGTATGAATGGAATCGTAAGTAATTCCTGAAAAACTCCGATAATAGTCAATTCAAACTTTAAGACATATTGAATATATAAGAAGCTGAAATATGCAATAATTATAAAGTTAAATAGGCTTAATTTTTTGATTGAGATGAAATTCATCAATCTATTGTTTTGGTTTAGTTGATAAATGTAGCTTTTATGATTTAAAACCTGAACCCGGTTTAGATTTAAATTTTCTTTTAGCTATGATTGATTCGAAGTTGTAAACTTAGGATTGAAAATTGAAATTTCATCAATTAAAACCCTTCACAATCTTCGCTCGGCACTTCAACACCTGCGGCCTGTTCGTAAACCAAAGATGCGCCCAAAAGACCAACATATATTAAACATGCCGTGCCTATTAAGCTTGAGATTACGATTAATGTAGAAAGTATAGTTTGATAAAATTTTGGAAAAATAAAAAGCTTTATCCCCCAAAAAACAAAATTTGCTATAAACGCCCATAATAGATAATAAGCGTAGTTTTCATGAGTTTTTAGAACAGTGGGATCACATAACGATCGTGATACTTTAGCGTCTTCTATGTTACCGGTATAAATGGCAAGACCGCAGGCTAGAAGTCCTATAACTAGAAGCCCAAGATTAAAGAGAGCTAAGGTTTTCTGAAACTTAAAGACCAGGTATACACTTAAAATTCCCGACAACAACAAAAAAGCTATCGGGAAGTGAACTGTTAGCGGATGCCAGGTTTGGATATCCACCAATGCAACTATTGAATTTTAACTGTCAACGGGTCTAAACGTTTACCCACTTTTTCAACTTCAACTTCAACCGTTTGGTCTTCTTCTAAAGCTGAAAACGGGACTTCCTCACCATTTTGAGTTAGTTTGGTGTCTTCAATAAAGTAAAGTTCCAAGGTTTTACCATCTTC
>CAYMXD010000432.1:0-2814 GCA_964394095.1 uncultured Mesohalobacter sp.
AACAATAGAAACAACAGCAACAATAGAAACAATATATATTAATTTAAACCCCATCATCCTATGTATGTTATAAAACGAAACGGACAAAAAGAACCTGTGATGTTCGATAAAATCACAGCCAGAATTAGAAAATTATGCTACGGACTCAGTACGCTTGTCGAACCCACTAAAGTCGCTATGCGTGTTATTGAAGGCCTTTACGACGGCGTCACTACAAGCGAACTCGACAATCTTGCCGCTGAAGTCTCAGCAACCATGACCACCACACACCCGGATTATGCCCAACTGGCTGCACGTGTTTCCGTTTCCAACTTACATAAAAATACCAAAAAGACCTTTAGTGAAGTCATGACGGATTTGTATGAGTATGTCAATCCGCATACCAATAAAAAAGCGCCTTTACTTTCTGATGAAGTTTACAAAGTCATCATGGAAAACAAAGAAACTTTGGATTCAAGAATCATCTACAGCAGAGATTTCAATTATGACTATTTTGGGTTTAAAACGCTTGAACGCTCCTATCTGCTTAAACTTAACGGTAAAATAGCCGAACGCCCCCAGCACATGCTGATGCGGGTTTCTATTGGCATTCATATCGACGATTTAGACGCTGCCATAGAAACCTATGAGCTGATGTCTAAAAAATACTTTACCCATGCCACACCAACGCTCTTCAATTCAGGAACACCAAAACCACAAATGTCTTCTTGTTTCTTATTAACGGCCAAAGAAGACAGTATTGACGGTATTTACGATACTCTAAAACAAACCGCAAAAATTTCACAATCTGCGGGTGGTATTGGGCTGTCTATACATAACATTAGAGCTACAGGATCTTACATCGCAGGAACTAACGGAACTTCAAATGGTATTGTTCCCATGCTTCGTGTCTTTAATGACACGGCGAGATACGTGGACCAAGGCGGTGGAAAACGTAAAGGTTCATTTGCGATTTACCTCGAACCTTGGCATGCCGACATCATGAACTTTTTAGACCTTAAGAAAAACCACGGTGCCGAAGAAATGCGTGCACGTGATTTATTCTACGCCATGTGGATTTCAGACTTGTTTATGAAACGCGTGGAAGAAAACGGGGAGTGGACGTTAATGTGCCCCAACGAATGCCCAAACCTTTTCGATACTTATGGTGATGAATTTGAAGCACTTTATACTAAGTATGAACAAGAAGGACGCGGCCGTAAAACCATCAAAGCCCGAGAACTTTGGGAGAAAATCTTAGAATCTCAAATTGAGACGGGTACGCCTTACATGCTCTACAAAGATGCAGCCAACCGAAAATCTAATCAGAAAAATTTAGGAACTATTCGTTCGTCTAATCTATGTACTGAAATTCTGGAATACACCAGCCCGGATGAGGTTGCCGTATGTAATTTAGCATCGATTGCTTTACCAAAATTTGTCAAAAATGGCGAGTTTGATCATAAAGAATTGCACAAAATCACTAAACGGGTGATTAAGAACCTAAACAAAGTCATAGACAGAAACTACTACCCGGTTAAAGAAGCAGAAAATTCTAACATGCGTCACCGTCCGGTAGGTTTAGGCATTCAAGGTCTCGCCGATACGTTTATCGAATTGAGAATGCCTTTTACGTCTGACGAAGCCAAAACACTCAATCAGGATATTTTTGAAACCCTTTATTATGCATCGGTTGAAGCTTCTATGGAATTGGCTAAAGTTGAAGGACCATACTCCAGTTACGAAGGTTCTCCAATAAGTCAGGGACAATTGCAGTATAACCTTTGGGGCTTAACCGAAGACGACCTGAGCGGCAGATGGAACTGGAAAGCCTTAAAAGAAAAAGTAAAAGAGCACGGGGTAAGAAATTCCTTGTTGCTTGCACCAATGCCGACGGCTTCCACGTCTCAAATTCTTGGAAATAACGAAGCCTTTGAACCTTACACCTCTAACATTTACACCAGACGTGTACTTTCAGGTGAATTTATCGTCGTCAACAAGCACTTACTGAAAGATCTTGTGGAAAGAGACCTTTGGACGGACGAGGTGAAAAACGCCATCATGCGTGCCAACGGGTCTGTTCAGGGAATTGATATCATTCCCGATGACATCAAAGAGCTCTACAAAACAGTATGGGAATTATCGATGAAGGACATCATAGACATGAGCCGCCAACGTGGTTATTTTATAGACCAATCACAGTCGCTGAACCTGTTTATGGAAGGCGCGACCTTTGCAAAGCTGACTTCTATGCACTTTTACGCTTGGAAGAGTGGTTTAAAAACGGGCATGTATTACCTCAGAACAAAATCTGCGGTGGATGCGATCAAGTTTACCTTATCTAAAGAGAAAAAAGCAGAACCTGTGCAAGAGGCCACACCTCAGCCAACTGAAAAAGTCGCTCAGGCCAATGCCGAAAAACTTAAGCAGCACGAGGCTAAAGCCCAAAAGACACCAAATCCTGTCATGGCCGACAATTCGTCTTTATCTCCTGAAGAATTAAAAGCCCTAATCAAACAATCTAAAGAATCTGAAGGTGATGATTGTTTGATGTGTGGGTCTTAACACATTTCATATTTTCTATCTCAATATACCCGGGAGTTTTTTTAAAAAACTTTCGGGTTTTTTATTTTCTAACAATTCTTAAACTATACATTTGCTGTTTGCGTATATGGCTTGTGGTGAGATATAAAACG
The DNA here is from genome assembly GCA_964394095.1 of uncultured Mesohalobacter sp. Classification (GTDB taxonomy): domain Bacteria; phylum Bacteroidota; class Bacteroidia; order Flavobacteriales; family Flavobacteriaceae; genus Psychroflexus. Next base: position 2,676 of record CAYMXD010000432.1, read on the forward strand.
CTCGCCTTTCGGTTTAGCTTTTAATTCTAAAAAATTACTATATAATTTTAGTTTCAACACAAAATCTGCCATAAAGTATATACGCTATTGTAGCAGGTGCTTCCACGTTCTGCTATGCGGTTTGTAGTAAATTAATTCC
>CAYMXD010000433.1:0-2806 GCA_964394095.1 uncultured Mesohalobacter sp.
ATTCACTTTGTTTCTGGTTTCTGGTTTTTAGTTTCAAGTTTCAAGTTTCAGGTTTCAGGTTTCAGGTTTAAAGTTAAACATTAAACTTTAAACAATAAACTCTAAACTCTCAACGCTTAAACCTTTTTCTTGTCTTCTTGATAAAGCTTCTTTAAGTAAGGGTAACGGCTATAAACACTGTAGGCATTGAGATAACATATAATAAGCCCTCGTTTACCATCTAGGAAACCTAGTCTAACAATATATTTATAGAGAAACTTGTAAGCGGGTTTGATGTAGAAGTGAAAGAAATTAGGCTTTACCTCTTTCATGTAAAGCTCTCTGGCTTTTAATTTAGCGTAGCTATGCATTTTTTGTTTGTAGCTGTTATAGTTTATATATGAATAATGGATTAGCTTGTGTTTCATCACTCTTGTGCGGCCTTTCACGCGTAAAATTTCGTGCACCAAACGTTCCTTGGAATAACGTGCAGCATCCTTTTTAAACAATCTAATATTTTTATCCGTCTGCCAGCCACTAAAATGAAGCGGTTTATCTTTAAACATAAACTTTCTATAAAAATAATAAGCCTCTGCGGTATCCTCCTGTTGAACAGTTTGAAAAATTTCGTCTTTCAATTTAGGCGTGAGACGTTCATCGGCATCTAAAAATAAAATCCAATTATGCGAGGCGAAGTCTAAAGCCAAATTACGCTGATCGGTGAAGTTTTCAAATTTGTTCTGATAGACTTTAACTTTATCAAAAGATTGAGCGATTTCAACAGTTTTATCGCTTGAATACGAATCTAATACAATAATCTCATCAACAAAATTGATGTTTTGAATAACTTGAGCAATATTCTGCTCTTCGTTAAGCGTTATGATTAACCCTGTTATTTTGGGAGTTGGTTTGGTCATAGGTTTGGCTTAGCCGTACCAAAAATACAATAGCCTTTGAATATTTGAGCTTAAATCAAGAATTAATTTCAATTTTAGATATGAACCAATAAAAACTTACCTCCTTTAACCTTAAGCTCAACTTCAGGAATTACAGCGGGAATCAAATAAGTTTCAGAATTTTTAAAAACTAAAGATTCTCCAATATATTGAAGTTCAGCATCGGGGCCAATATTCATTACAATACTAAAACTGTCTTTTTTAGACAAATCTATCTTACATTCTGAAACTACTGGTAGAAAATCTGTTTTAAAATAAGTATTATGTACAACTTTATTGAGGGTGTTTTTAGTTTTAAGGTAATTAACTTTGGGCTCTTTAGACCTAAAATCTATGGCATCTAATGCTTCCTGTTGATGAAGCTCACGAGAATTTCCCTCTTCGTCTTCTCTATCCCCATCGTAAATCCTGTAAGTGATATCTGAAGTCTGCTGAATTTCTGCCAGCATAACGCCCTCGCCGATAGCATGAATAAGACCTGGTGCAATAAAATAGACTTCACCGGGCTCTACATCTACATACTTGAGCGCTTCCTGTAAATTGCTTTCTTTAACCCGTTTAATATACTCTTCTTTGTCTATCTCCCCTTTGAAATCGGCAATAATAAAACCCTTTTCAGATTTCATAATGTACCACATTTCGGTTTTTCCCATACAATTATGTTTAGCTCTGGCAATGTTATCATCCGGATGCAATTGTACCGAAAGGTTTTCTTTGGCATCTATGAATTTTATGAGTAAAGGAAATTCGTTTCCAAAGCGCTTATAATTTGAAACACCTACCAAATCTTGATTGTATGTTTTTAAAATCTGATTTAAATTTTGACCCTTGAGTTCTCCATTTTCAACAACAGAAACACTACCATTAACGCCACTTAATTCCCATGATTCGCCAATTTTGGTATCTTTATTTACTGTTTCAGATTTATAATTCAAGGCATTGCCTCCCCATATCTTTTCTTTCAGGATTGGGGTAAATTTCAGGGGATATAATTTAGTCACTTTTAATGTCTTTTAGAGTTTTTAGGGCTTTTCTAATATGAGGTTCAGCATTTAAACTATTGAATCTCAAAACCAATTTCCCTTTGGCATCAAATATAAATGTTTCTCTGCCTGGTATCAAACCCAAAAGGTTTTTCTTTACGCCAAAACGCTTTCTTAACTGACCATTTTGATCTGATAACAATGTAAATGGCAGATCGTGTTTTTTAGCGAACCTTTTGTGGGAGTTTTCACTATCCCCACTTATACCTATGACCTCTGCTCCAAGTTCCTGAAAATCTTCGTATCGGTCTCTAAAGCTACAGGCCTCTTTGGTACAGCCAGGTGTAAAATCTTTGGGATAAAAATAAATCACCAGTGGCTTTTTGCCTATGTATTTTGAGGCATCAAATTCATCTCCATTTTGATCAGTTGCTGTAAAAGGTTTGAGTGTGTCGTTTTCTTTCATGTCATTCGCCGGTATAGGTTACAAAATTTCTTGGAGTTTCGTATAAGGTCACACTTAGCTCATGCTCATTATCCAAATGTTTTCTCAATTTATCCCAAATCACCACCACGATATTTTCAGCTGTGGGGTTTAAATCTTTAAACTCTTCAACTTGAAGGTTCAGGTTTTTATGATCAAACTTGTCTTCAACTTCAGATTTAATCAAATCCTTTAAAACTTTCATATCCATCACATAACCTGTTTCCTTATCAATTTCGCCGGTAACAGAAACAACCAATTCGTAATTATGGCCGTGAAAATGAGGATTATTGCATTTGCCAAAAACAGCATCATTTTTTTCCTCACTCCAATCTTTTCGATCTAATCTATGGGCAGCATTAAAATGGGCTTTTCGATGTACGGTACCTTTCATAATAAAGCGG
>CAYMXD010000434.1:0-2799 GCA_964394095.1 uncultured Mesohalobacter sp.
ATTAGTATAAACTTAATTTGTTAAATCATATTGTTTAGCTTTCTTTTTTTAACTTAGATTAAAATATTTTGAACACTTTGAAATCATTTATTCCAAATTTTATCACCTTATTGAATTTGTTTATGGGTTGTATTGGCATCTATTTCGCTATGAAAGGCGACTTAATTTTTGCGGCCTATTGTTCAGCCTTAGGAATCTTTTTTGATTTTTTTGATGGACTAGCGGCAAGACTGTTGAGGGTGAGTAGCGAATTGGGCAAGCAACTCGATTCTTTGGCAGATTTGGTGACCAGTGGCGTGGTTCCGGCCTTGGTCATTTTTCAATTAATCAATCAAAATCAAATTGGCACCGATAATTTCGGTATTTCAGTTCAGGCAGAGGCTGAATGGTTTGCTTTTATAACCTTTGCCATTGCGCTGGGGTCGGCTTACAGGCTGGCAAATTTCAATATTGATGAGAATCAAACGGATAAATTTATTGGTCTACCTACTCCTGCTAATGCTATTTTGATATTGAGTTTACCTTTTATATTGGAATATGAAAATATAAATTGGCTAAATCAATTGATTTTAAACGACATTTTCTTGATTAGTCTAAGTTTGGTCAGTGTTGTTTTACTGAATATGAAAGTTGAATTGTTTTCGTTGAAATTGAAATCATTAAATTTAAAGGAAAATAAGCTGGTGTTTTTATTTCTGATATTTTCAATACTATGTTTGATAGTATTTCAATTTATAGGCATTCCTATCCTTATCATTTCATACGTTTTAATTTCAATAATGACCAAAAAAAATTCGGTTAAAGCTTAGCCTTAACCGAATTTGTGATGTTAACCTAATTGATATCTATGCTTCAGTTTTATGCATATGTACATCCATTTGTGGGAATGGGATACCAACACCAGCTTTATCAAATTCTTTTTTGATGTGTTCCTGCATATAGAAATGAACTGCCCAGTAGTTTTCTGTTTTAGCCCAAGGTCTAACCGCAAAATTCACAGAGCTATCGCCTAATTCGCTAACAAGTATGTCAACTGGTTGAGAGTGATCAATTTTATCACAACCTTTTACTACTTTCTCGATTACGCTTCTTGCTTTGTCGATATCATCCGGATAGCCAATACCAAAGGTCATAGGGACTTTACGCATGGGGTTTGCAGTTAAATTTTCTAAAGGATTACTTGTAATGGCACCATTGGGAACAATTATTACCCTATTATCCAAAGTGGTCATCAAAGTAACAAAAATTTGAATTTCTTTTACAGTTCCGGCATAGCCATTAGTTTTAATGAAGTCACCAACTTTAAAAGGCTTGAAGAACAAAATTAATATACCGGCAGCCATATGGCTAAGTTGACCTTGTAAAGCTAAACCTACAGCAAAAGCCAAGGCACTAAAAATAGCTATAAAAGAAGTGACTTCCAGACCAAACATTGATGCTGCGCTGAAAAGTACTAAAATTTTAATTAAAATGAGTATCATTGAAGTTAAGAAAGGGATGAGAGAAGGGTCAACCTTTTTATTCTCCATTCCTTTTTTAGCTTTACTTGAAATGATTTTAGCAAGCCAAAATCCAATAATAAGCGTAACAAGTGCTCCTAATACTTTGGGAGCATAAGCCACAACAAGTTCAATAAACTGATCTAAATACTGTTCCATTTTTACATTTTTAAGTTATTATTATTTGAACTGCAAATTTAAATATATTTAACAATTATTAATAAAAATATTAAAATAAAGTTATTTGATTGTTTTGTTTTTTAAATGCACATCCATTTGTGGGAATGGGATGTTGATGCCTTGCTCAGCAAATGTATTATAGACTTTTTCGTTCATATCAAAGTACACCGGCCACAAATTTTCAGCTTTAGACCAGGCCCTCACCACAATATTGACTGAACTGTTGCCGAGTGAATGTAAAGCTATAAAAGGTTCAGGCTCAGTCAAAATTCTTTCATCATCTTCGATGAGTTGTTGAATTATTTCTTTAGCATGTTTAACGTTATCTCCATAAGCAATGCCAAATGTCCACTCGTTTCTTCGATCTTCCTGTTGAGAAAGATTGGTCATATTAGAGTTGGCAACTGCACCATTGGGTAGATAAACTACTTTTTTATCAAAGGTGTGAATAATGGTATGAAACATCCTGATTTCGTGAATAATGCCTAAAAATCCTTGAACATCAACGACATCGCCCACTCTAAAAGGTCTTAAAATCAATAAAACAACACCACCGGCAAAGTTTTGTAAGGTACCTTGTAAGGCCAAACCAATGGCAAGACCGGCCGATCCAATAATGGCAAGAAAAGATGTTGCTTTAACACCAACCATCGCAATAACTGAAATGAATAGTGTGATTTTTAGTAAAATTGAAATTAGAGTTGACAGAAAGGGAATAAGACTGGGATCTATTTTTTTTCTATCAAAGGTTCGCCTTATCGTATTCATGATAAGCCGAATAACCCAAAGACCAACTAATAAGACTAAAATAGCACCTACTAATCTTGGTATGAATTTTATTAATATTTCCTCGAATTGTATTAAATACTCTTCCATATTTTTTTTTACAAAACTAAATATTTTTTAACATATCATGTGGAATAAACGCTAATAAATCAACATGTATTAAAATTAAATTAAGTTTTAAGGACTTCATTCAGTATCATTCAATTATCCAACTATTAATTTATAATTATTATCATTGTCATATCTTAGAGGCTCTTCATACTGGTAAGCATTTGAACTTAAACCCTGATTATGCATTTGAAACTATTCAAATGCATAACGAATAAGAAAATAC
>CAYMXD010000435.1:0-2797 GCA_964394095.1 uncultured Mesohalobacter sp.
TTTCCTTAGATGAAGCTTATCTTGATGTTACTCAGAATAAGAAAGGTAATCCCAGTGCGACCAAAATAGCCGAAGAGATAAGACAAAAAATCAAAACTCAAGTGGGCTTAAATGCCTCTGCCGGCATTTCCATCAATAAGTTTTTGGCTAAAATAGCCAGTGATATCAACAAACCAAACGGACAAAAGACCATTCCACCGGAAGAGGTTGAAGAATTTATTGAAAACTTAGATATTCGTTTCTTCTATGGTGTCGGGAAGGTGACTCAGGAAAAAATGTATCGCTTGGGAATTTTCACAGGCAAAGACATCAAACAAAAATCTTTGGAGTTTTTGAAAGAACATTTCGGGAAAAGCGGGAAACATTATTATCTGGTGTCTCGAGGCATTCACCAAAGTCCCGTAAAGCCGGAACGTACCAGAAAATCTTTAGGCGCAGAACGCACTTTTAGTGATAACATCAGTTCTGAAGTATTTTTAGAAGACAAGCTCGACCATATCGCTGAAGAAGTCGCCAGAAGATTAGAAAAGCAGAATGTGGCCGGAAAAACCATCACCTTAAAAATTAAATACAGCAACTTTGAAGTACACACCCGCAGTAAAACCTTGAAACTTTTCATTTCCTCTAAAGACTTGATTATGGAAGAAGCCAGAGCTCTGCTGTATCAGGAAAAGTTAAAAGACTCTGTACGACTTATTGGAATCTCATTATCTAATTTGAATAATGAAAAGAAGAAAAGTGAAAAGGTGGAAGATAAATCTGTTTCAGTGCAGTTGAAATTTAAGTTTTAAAAAACATAACGAAAATCAGTTTTTAGTCGGTTTTTGTGTTTAAAGCTTAGAAAATGTTAACAATTCCATTACATTTGATGCTTATTTTCATTTCAACTTACCAAAAACATGTTTAAAGCCGAACATTTAGAAGACGTCAAAAAAAGATCTGAACTCATCAAAATTGCTAAAGAACAAGACATTTCTATCGAAAAGACTTTATATAAACTAAAATATGAAGCTGAACTTAGGCGACTTCAATCTGAGTTTGTAAACCTACAAAAATGGATTGCTGAAAAAAAATTAAGAGTTGCGGTAATATTTGAAGGACGTGACGCCGCGGGAAAAGGCGGCTCTATTAAACGTTTTAAAGAACATCTTAATCCAAGGACCTCCCGTGTTGTGGCCCTTAACAAACCCACCGATGTAGAAAAAGGCCAATGGTATTTTAGACGGTATATCAAAGAATTACCCAATCCCGGTGAAATAGTTTTCTTCGACAGAAGCTGGTATAACCGTGCTGTGGTAGAGCCAGTCATGGGGTTTTGCACCAAACAGGAATATGATAAATTTATGGAGCAGGTACCCGAGTTCGAACATTTGCTTTATGAAGATAACCTCATCATCATTAAATTTTGGTTTTCAATTACTAAAAAAGAGCAGAAAAAACGCTTTGAATCTCGATTAGAAAACCCTTTAAAACGATGGAAATTTAGTCCCGTAGACATGAAAGGCCAAGCCATGTGGGATGAATATACCTATTATAAGGAACAAATGTTTAGTAAAACCCACACTAACTTTTGTCCGTGGACTATTGTAAAAACCAATGATAAAAAAGTAGCCCGTTTAGAAAGTATGCGTTTTGTACTTTCACAGTTTGATTATAATGCTAAAGGCGATGCTGGTATAAGTCTCCTACCCGACCCTAATGTCATTATGAGGTACCACAGAAGCGCCATACAAATTGATATATAAAGCCCCTTAAAGATGAAAAACAAAACCACACTATCTGAAAAGGATATGAACCTCATTAATTCTAAAGTAGGTTTACACACCCTGTTGAAAAACGAAAAAATCAAAATTCACAAAGTCCTTGAGGAAGCCAAATATGAGACTGAACTCAAAACTCGTCAGGAGGAGCTTATCAAACTACAAAATTGGGTTATAAAAAACGATAAAAAAGTGATTATTGTCTTTGAAGGAAGAGATGCTGCGGGGAAAGGCGGTGCCATCAGACGAGTTACCGAATACATCAATCCGCGTCATTTTAAGATTATCGCTTTAAATATCCCTACGGATGATGAGCGTAAGCAATGGTTTTTTCAGCGCTATATCAAGCATTTTCCCAAACCCGGCGAGATGGTATTTTTCGACCGGAGTTGGTACAACCGAGCGGTGGTTGAACCGGTAAATGGCTTTTGTACAAAGGAAGAGTACGAAATATTTATGTCTCAGGTGAATGACTTTGAACGCATGCTGGTACAATCTAATACCTACCTGATAAAACTTTACTTCTCTATTACCAAAAAAGAACAAAAAAAGCGGTTCAAAGACATCAAAAAAAGTCCACTAAAAAAATGGAAAATGACCCCTGTTGATGAAAAAGCACAGGCACTCTGGGATAACTACACAAAATACAAAGAAAAAATGTTTGACGATACTAATACCAAACATGCGCCATGGACGATTATTGATGCCAATAAAAAATCAACAGCTCGTATGCAGGTCATCAATCATGTTTTGGAGAGTATTCCTTACAAATGATGTCTAATTTAAAACTCAAGATAAATTATTCGACATTCTTCGGGGTCTTAAATGGCTTTAGGTTATATTTACTATAAATATATGCACCCTTTCGGGTCAATCCAGTGGTTGTAAATATAAAATTTAAGTCTATCAAATAATCTCAACTATGAGAAGTGTGCCACTTTGCAACCTCATCAAATGCCCATAGCTGCACGCTTTGAGGAGCATAAAGTTAAGGCTGAAAGCCTTATATGTTTATAGTAAAAAACTAAACCATTATT
>CAYMXD010000436.1:0-2797 GCA_964394095.1 uncultured Mesohalobacter sp.
CTAGGTTTGGTGCAGGGAATACATTTATAAATTACGAAAAAATAAAAAATATCAGATTTCATAAAGGTTTGGAACATGGTTATGGTGAAGATATTGATTTTGGTAATAGATTAAGAAACAATGGGGTTGATATTATCTTAATTCCTAATATAAAAATTCTACATTTAAAAGCTCCTGTTGGTGGGTTTAGACAAAAGAAAAAATTGCTTTGGCTGAATGACAGGCCATTACCAAAACCATCTCCAACAGTTTTGCTCTCTAAGTTGATGCATTATAACCAAAAACAAATTTTTGGTTATAAAACAATCCTATTTTTAAAAACATTAAGGAAAAAAGGATATTTGTATATCTTTCATCATTATTTCTATTTTCATAGTGCATGGAGAAGTTCAATGTATTGGGCTACAAAACTAAAGGGAAAACAGTCATGAATTTTACACTAATCGTCTGTACCTATCAAAGAGCTGAAAGCTTAATACGTCTTTTAGATTCAGTAAAAGACCAGTCTTTTTATCCATATGAAATTCTTGTTGTAGATGGATCCAAAGATGATGAAACGAAAGAAATATTAAAAAAAAATAAGTATAAACATCTTAAATACTACAAAGTAAAACCACATCAAAGAGGACTTACAAAACAGCGAAATATTGGCATTGAATTATGCTCAGAAAATACTGGTGTCATATGTTTTTTAGATGACGACATCGTTTTAGATCAGTCATATTTTGAAAATTTAATCCAAGCCTACAACATGCACCCGGAAGCTGTTGGCATTGGTGGTTATATCACTAATGAATTGAAGTGGCAAAAATCAAGTGAAATTAACGCCAAGACTGATCTGTATTGTTTTGATGGGTTTTGCAGAGCAGAAAGCCAAAGATTTAAATTAAGAAAAAAATTAGGCCTCGCTCCCGACAGGCCACCTTGCTGTCTGCCAAAGTTTTCACATGGCAGGAGCGTAGGACATCTGCCGCCATCAGGCAAAACTTATGAACTTGAACAATTTATGGGTGGTGTTTCATCCTATAAAGCAGCTGTCTTTAAAAATATCAAATTTTCAACTTATTTTGAAGGTTATGGGTTATACGAAGATGCCGACTTTTGTTTTAGACTCTTAAAGTACGGCAAACTTTACGTCAATACATCCGCCACATGTCAACACCACCACCATCCTTCTGGCAGACCAAATCGCTTTAAATATGGCAAAATGGTGGTAACTAATGGTTGGTATGTGTGGCGACTAAGGTGGCCAAATCCCGGTTTTAAAAATATAATTAAATGGCATTGTATCACATTATTGCTTGCATGCCTGCGGTTTTTTAATATTATAAATCGTAAAAATGGAATCCAGGCTTTAACCGAAAGTTTTGGTCGATTTGTAGCTTGGATTCAATTAATTTTTGTTAAACCGAAAATTATGAGATAATATGATAGATAGAATTAAACTATTTTTTGAATATTTGATTAAATAATGGCATACATCATCAGTTCAAATACAAGGCTTATAGACCAACCTTTAAAATTTAAAGGTTTATCCAATTTTGTTTATACACAAACTGATGATTCATCTCAAATCGAGGATAATTTTTTTATCGAAGGTTACCTCAGAAACCATCAAAAGCCCATAAATCAAAGTGATTTAGAAACCTTAAGGAAACAATGGCCATTACCGGAACAATACAGTGGCTCTTTTGCTTTTAGCCTGATATCAGATCAGCAGATGATTATTGCCAATGACTGTATTGGGGTTTATCCTTTGTTTTATCATATTCAAAATAACGAGTTTACGGTTTCAAATTCACTTTTAGAACTTCAAAAGGCTTTACACTTAGACCTGGATGAAGTGGGTAAAGCTGAACGGCTTTTTGCTCCTGAAAATTCGGAAATGGGTTCAAGAACCCTACTCAAAGGCGTAAAACGCCTTCTTCCCGGTGAAAAAATCGTTTTTGACTTGCAGTGTAAAGACATTCACAAGTCCTACGATAACCGCCTCTACGCCCAAATGCATCATCATATTGACCGGGCTCAAATCCAAAAGTACTGGCAGCTCTTACAGGATGAAATTCAATATATTGAAAGCCTTAACCAAACCACCACCGATATTGCCCTCAGCGGTGGTTTAGACAGCCGAATACTTATCGGTGCCATGACCCCAAACCCTAAATCTGTGGCCTATCACTACGGCAAACCCGAATACTACGAAACCAAAATTGCTAAACGAACGGCAAAACAATGTGGTTTCCAATTTAAAAGCGGGATGGATTATGCCCATCAATTTCCGAAAAAAGAAACTTTGCAAAATACCATTCGAGCAGTAGGCCCACCCTACTCTATGAATTGGTATAATATCTTCGAAATGGCTCAACCTCATAAAACCAATCTCATTCTTGGGGATATGTGTGAAGCCCTTCACGGCAGAAACATCAAAGCCTTTAGTACCCGAAAAAGTCGTATCCAAAACTATTTTAAACATTATGTTTTAGATAAAGATTATACCTTTACACCAGCTACCGAAAAAAACTTTGAAGAGTGGAAAGAAGCCAAAGTAAAAAATTATTGGGATTTTATAAACAACGAAAGTCTGCTCAGACAAACCAATTATAATATTCAAACTTTTAAAGATCAAATCAATCATGACCTTGATGAGGTGTTTGGGCGAGTGGCCGCACATCAACTGCCCTATGCCGAATTATACGATGAATTGTTTACTTGGTTTACCCATTCCAGAATGCCCATGGGTCGGCAAATCACCCATTGTAATGAGCGATTTTTTGCTTATGCGCCGGCCATGAGTACC
>CAYMXD010000437.1:0-2794 GCA_964394095.1 uncultured Mesohalobacter sp.
AGTAGATTAGGATCTATTTATTTTATAAAATTTGATGTAATTTTCGATATGAACTTAAGAGATATAAAAAGATGACTAATAAATACGCTAAAATCAATACAGAAAAATTTCCGATCGTAGAAGTCATATTTACCGGACATAAAGCCACCGATGATAACTTTACCAAGTATTTAGAAGAACTTAAGGAGGTTTATTCGCGTCATGAAAAACTCTCCATAATTTTTGATGCCTCAAACGCTGTTTTTCCTGGATTGAAATACCAAAAGATGCAAGGTGATTGGTTGAAGGAAAACGAAGAAGTGATGAAAAAGTATTGTTCAGGTACGGCTTATATTATCGTAAATACTATAATTAGAGGAGTGCTTAAAACAATTTTCAAATTTCAAAAGCAGCCTGTCCCTTATCATATTTGTAGTAATATTGAGGAAGCAGAACTCTGGATTAATCAACAACTTTCGGGAAATTAAAAATTTTTTTATCAAAATGTAACAAAAATAAAAATTTGCACACAAATATTTAATTGTATATCTTTACGATATCAAAATAATATCATATTAACATTACTTAATCTATAATTATGAAAGAAGAAAAAATTATTGTTCCGGCTAACGGCTATTTGATGCTGTTGGTGACTTTGCTTATATTTTTTGGGAGTATAGCACTTATTATTTTATTACGAAATCCGTGGTTTATACTTAGTATTGTTATCTCATTAATACTTGCATTTGGTTTTATCATGGTGCAGCCCAATGGTTCAAGAGTCTTAGTTTTATTTGGTGATTATGTGGGCACCGTAAAGAAAAACGGGTTTTTCTGGGTAAACCCCTTTTATTCCAAACAAAAAATCTCATTACGAGCCAGAAATTTTGACAGTGAACGTCTTAAAGTCAATGACAAACTCGGTAATCCTGTAATGATTAGTACGATTTTAGTTTGGCGGGTTCAAAACACCTATAAGGCGGCCTTTGATGTCGATAATTACGAAAACTTTGTTCGTGTACAAACCGACGCAGCCGTCAGGAAACTGGCCAGTATGTATCCCTACGATAATTTTGCCGATGAAGGCCACGATGAAGACATCACTTTACGTTCAAGCGTAAATGAAGTTAGTGCTGCCTTAGAAAAAGAAATTGATGAACGTTTAACCATTGCAGGTATAGATGTTTTGGAAGCCAGAATAGGTTACTTGGCCTACGCACAAGAAATTGCCAACGCCATGTTGAAAAGACAGCAGGCTACAGCCATCGTAGCGGCCAGACACAAAATTGTAGAAGGTGCCGTGAGTATGGTAGAAATGGCAATTGATCAACTCAGTAAAAAGCAGGTAGTAGAATTGGATGAAGAACGCAAAGCTGCTATGGTCAGTAACCTGATGGTTATACTTTGCGGCGATAAAGAAGCTTCACCTGTTGTCAATGCCGGGACTTTAAACCATTAAAATTTTAATTATGAAAGAGTATAAAGTCGTAAACTGGAAAATGGGCTTGTCCAAAAATAACGAAAGATTAGAAGAGACCTTAAACCAATATGCTCGAGAAGGTTGGGTATTGAGAGATATCGCAGAAAACACCTCGCGTATTGTTTTTGAGCGTGATAAAAACAGATAGAGATGAAAGTCTTTAAGGAAGAACAGCGTTTTACACAGCTTTGGATTATTGTGTTAATCCTAATAAGCATTTTGGTGCCACTGCTCATCATAGGAACTGCGTACCTTAAAGATGACACCAACGTGTCTGCTTTTGAGTTTTATCTTACAATAGGTATAACAGTATTAGTAGCATCACTCATTTTTTTATTTAAGCTAAATACACGCATTGATGAAAAAGGAATTTATTACCAGTTTTTTCCATTTCATCTTAGACTGAAAATGATTCCCTGGACTTCAATTGAAAAAGCCTATGTCAGAAAATATGATGCTATTTCAGAGTACGGTGGCTGGGGCTTAAGAAGCGGTTTCTTTTGGAGAAAATCTAAAGGTACAGCCATTAATGTTTCCGGAAATATCGGTATTCAATTGGATTTGAATAACGGAAAAAAATTCCTTATTGGTACAAATCAAGAAGAACAAGCTAAACAGGTTCTTCAAAAATATAATTCAAAAATAAAACCAACTTATCATGAAAACGAAAATTAACCCCATTCTATTCGCTTTATTAGTGTTTAGTACATTATCGTATGCACAAACTGACATTGTTTCGGAAGAATTAGAATTAAAAAACGATAGCATACAATTACCAGGAACGCTCACCTACGACAAAAACCTTGAACAACAACCCCTTGTAATTTTTGTTCACGGATCGGGAAATGTAGACCGAAACGGCAATCAGGGCGTGGCGGTGCAGGCTGATTATATAAAGCAGCTTTCAGAAGTCCTCAATCAAAACGGTATTGCGTTTTATAGGTATGATAAACGAACTGCAACCAAAGCCAATATGAAATTTTTGATATCTGGAGTTACATTCTCAGACTTTGTGGATGATGTGAAAATAGCTGTAGAACATTTTAAAGACGATTCCCGATTTTTGAATATTATTTTAATTGGCCATAGCCAGGGGAGTCTGGTTGGCATGTTAGCTTTATCTGAAGACATTGATAAATACATTTCTCTTGCCGGTCCGGCATCGAACATTGATGAAACCATCACCGAACAGCTTCGTAAACAGAATGGAGATTCTATTGCTCGCCTTGCAGCTTCCCATTTTAAGGAATTAAAGACTACAGGGAAAATAGACAATGTAAATCCTATGCTTTTTCAACTCTTCAATCCACAAAATCTACCGTTTTTTAAATCTTG
>CAYMXD010000438.1:0-2783 GCA_964394095.1 uncultured Mesohalobacter sp.
TGACCATCAACTGCAACAACGCACCGGCGCGTCCGGTATCATTTTAGAAGGTCATTGGGAAGAGGCGATTCAGTGGTTTAGATCAAAGTTTAAATCCACTTTGCATTACGATACTTGTATGGATTTAATCCGAAAATTCGACTTTTCAAACCCCGAGAAAAAATTATTGGTGGACTGGAGAGAATATTGCAGAGAAATAAACATGGAAGATGCCCTAAGACCGGATTCAGAAAAGATCATCGTTTCCACCATGCATAAAGCAAAGGGCAAAGAGTACGATCACGTTTTTATGTTTTTAGTAGATTATAATTATGCCACCCCCGAATCCAGACGCCTGCTTTATGTGGCCGGTTCAAGAGCCAAAAAAACTTTACATATCCATACCAACATCAATTTCTACGACAATATTGACGCTGAATACCTAAACAGACAAGCCTATGAAGGCGAACTACAAGAACCTTCTCAATATGAAATGATTCTCAGCCATAGGGATGTGAGTTTAAGTTCGCAGCGGTATTCCCGGTCACGGTCTATACTTCGGCACCTAAAAACCGGCGATGCGCTGGAAAAAGATGAGATGTGTTTTGATGATACCAAAGTCCCCGGCCTAAAGAAACCGGACGGCGGCAATCTACTGCTTTTCTCCAAACGATTTATCAAACATAAATACAAGCCCCTATTAGAAAAAGGCTATCAACTCACAACCGCCCGCGTGGAATATATTGTGTTTTGGTACGATAAAGACGAAGCTAAAGCCCATAAAATTGTTTTGCCGCGGGTGAGGTTTGGGAAGGAAACGGGCTAACAGCGTCAAGGTCAACGTTGATTACTGCCCATTTCTCATTAGTACTTTAGTAATTTTAATAGGGTTTACATATTTTGACTAATAAGAAAATTAAAACACCTATTCCTCTGCACAAACATACTTATTAATCATATAATCTGTTATTGGCTTTAAGGTTTTTCCTGTTTCCGGGTGACTGCCTAAATTTGAAAAATACTCCAATTCTTTTTTATGGTTCTTAGCATACCATACGCTAACTTTTCCACGATTATCAAAAAACCTAGTACTGCAATCCACTTCTATTTTTTTAAAATTCTCAATCTTATTTTCGTCATACAGCTTTAGTTGGCCTGAATTGTATTTTTCAGGATTAAAGCTGACTTCTATATACCTGTCTTCTTTCCATACCATCCAACGATCCTTTGTAAAAGAATGCATAAATAATGCAATGAGCAAGATGAATATGAAACTTATTGCAATTATGATTTTCTTTTTTCTAATGCTGGTGTGTTTTGATGTGTCCTTTTTGGACTTTATCATGCCATTTGCCTCTTTAAAATCTTCATAACTGTCATAATCAAGATAAGAACACAGGGCTTGAACAACCTTAGGCTGTTTAATTAGTATGTCATGATTCTCATTATTTATTGAGGCCTTATAGTAATTGTAGAGGCTTTTTTCACCAAAAGGCATTTTCTGAGTGTCCAAAATATAATCTGACAATATTTTAGAAGCTGACGTAAGAGAAGGTTCTATTCCGGTTGCCTTTCTTTCATCTTCTATTACTTTTTCAAAGGTTTTGGTGATTAATAATCGATGCATTGCTTCTGTTTTATACATTAAATATTCCGGAAAAGTAAAGGAAATTTTTTTCTCACAATTTTACAAATAGTTTCTATCAAATTTCCATCAAACCCGCCAAAAAGTTAGTTCATTTGTTTCAGAATTGATAAAGGCCTTTCTCGCAACAATTTGCGTATTCAATTTAAAAAAGAAGTACTCGGTATATGAGTGTAACTATTGGGAAGTCATTATGCTTCTATACCGCTCGTACTTCATCCTTCCCAGTATGCTGAGACGTCACCATACCTAAGCCTTGTGGTACATAATTAATGATTGCTGAATATCCCTTTCGGCAGGCCACACTCATGTCTAATTTTAAATGAAATACTATGAAAAAAACACCAATAATTCTATTTACAGTGGTTCTCAATTCAGCATTATTGTCTTGTGAGCCTGAGAAAAGTACACAGGAATTAATGAATGAAACAACAATTGAAGACTGTTGTGGAAATGGTAGTGAAATACCACCTCCGCCACCTCCACCACCTGATGATGAGATAATAAATGGTGGTAATTAATATTAATTTTTTACTTTAGAGGAATGAAATTAACCATAACTTCATTCCTCTTTTTTTTATGTTTAATTCAACCAGGTACTGCTCAAAATAAAGTTGACAGTTTAAGCTATTATTCAGATTTAGCCTTAAAGCCCCAAAGTGCTTCAGACTTATCCAGGGCCTATAACTATTTTGATTCGAGGTATAAAACATTAATGAAAGACGATAAAGTTCTGGCTGCTGTTAATACGCTCTATTACAAATCCAGCATTTTATTCAAAAACGGAGAATATAATTTAAGTGAAGAAACAGCAGTAAAAGCTTTAAAGCATTTGGACAAATTAGAAAAAACTATCTATACCAAAGCTGTTGAATTAAGCTTTAATAATCTTTTGGGGTTAATTTACACGGAGCAGAACAATAAGCAAAAAGCCATTGAATTGTACAAAAAATCGCTTTCAAGTGCCAATAATGTTAAAGATAGTGCTAAAATATATAATAATATTTCTATTCTCTATGAAAATTTTGAAGACATAGATAACGCAAAAGCAGAAATATTAAAAGCCTACAACTTAATCCCGAAAATTTCAGCCACCCTAACACACGCTGTCATTTTGGACAATTATGGTATATATGAGTCTGAGTTTGATAAAGAAAAT
>CAYMXD010000439.1:0-2782 GCA_964394095.1 uncultured Mesohalobacter sp.
ATTTTTTAAATTATAATAATCAACTACTACATCTTTAATCAATTCAATATTTACCCGAGAATAGTAGATTTTTTTGTTCACTTTTTGTGTTTTTCCGGCCCAACACAAGACGAAATACTCATTGAACACTTTGTAATTAGGGTTAAAGTCTCTGGCGTTTTCCATAAACTCAAACACGCTGTCCAGCGTGAGTTTGATGTTATTTTGAGAATGGTTTTCAATAGCTTTTACCCATTCTGAGTTGGTGTCTTTTATTTCAATATCAAAAACTTTGGGTTTGCTAATACTGCCTTCCCGCATAAAAACTGAACCGCCGTAATACTTCCAGATGTTTCGTCTTAAAGCACAAATGCTGTTGTCGTTTTTAGGCCTGATACTAACCAGACCCACAACTTTATCTGCGGGTAAATGTGGAAAAGGAATATTTTCATAAGTGATAATTGGCGGATGGTCAAGATAGGCATTGACCAGGTTTTGAATTTTAGAATCGTCAAAGAAATCTACACCAGTAATCGTATTGTCATCATCTTTTACGCCGATAACGAGGTAGGAATTGTTTCTAGGATTGGAATTACTCATGGCGCAAACGTGCTTCAGGAATTTGGCTTTGCCTTCACGACTGCCAAAATCCAACTTCAACTTTTTGTCGTAAAAGCTGTTTTCGTCATTATGGGCAAGCAGATTTTTGATTAAAAGCCGTTTGTTGATCATCCTTATAAAAGCATTACTTCAAATGTAGGGGTTTTATAGATTTGATTAAGAGGAGTTAGGTTTAAATTTTAGTTATTTTAGTTCAGAAATTATGTTTTGGATTTCATTTTTTAACTTTGGAATCTCATTTATTGATACTAACCAAAATATCAATATCGCTTTTAGAGTGTTTACTTTCAGTGGCATGAGATCCAAATATTCCGGCTTTTTTGACATCATGCTTTTTTAGAACCGGGATACTCATTGATTTTATTTCACTTAATGTCATGTTGAAAATTTAGTATGAATATAAACAAATAAACTAAAAATGACTAACATTACGTTTTCTAATTTAAACTCTTCAAAATAATGCAAGCCTTCCATTTCAAACAATTTACCATAAACCATTCAAAATCTGCACATAAAGTGGGAACTGACGGGGTTTTACTTGGGGCGTGGACGAGTTTAAATCATTATCCCATAGACATTCTTGATATCGGGGCAGGCACCGGGCTTGTCTCACTAATGATGGCTCAACGCAGTTCAGCCGAGAACATAGAAGCCATAGAAGTAGATGGAGAGGCTTATGAAGAATGTGTAGAAAACTTTGAAAACTCCCAATGGAACGACCGCTTGTTTTGCTACCATGGGGACATCAAAGCATTTGCTGATGAACCCGACCTCGGATATGATTTAATTACTTGCAATCCGCCATTTTTTCAAAACGATCAATCTCAAAGTTATTCAAGCCGAGATCAGGCAAGAAAACAGGTCAATCTAACCTACGAGGAGTTGTTGACATGTGTTCAAAAACTATTGTCCAAAAACGGTGAGTTTTCAACTATAATTCCATACTCCGACTATAAGTATTTTATGCAGATCGGTGAGAATTGCGGTTTGTTTCCACATCAAATTACGCACGTAAAAGGCCATGCTGAAGCTGACTTTAAACGCAGTTTGATACAATTCAGCTTTCAAAAAAACCCTTTGATTTTAGACGAACTAGTGCTGGAGATTTCGAGACATAATTATACAAAGGCTTATAAAGATTTGGTAAAGGCGTTTTATCTTAAAGTGTGATAATACAAAACCTGTGAGGTTTACTCTATATTTTTTATGTTGACCTAATGAATATATTGACAGCTGTTTTTAATGCTATATGATGTTGGTAATATTCGTAGCAAAAAGCTTAACTGCTATAGCCAGCAGTATAACTCCAAATATTTTTCTCAACACGCTAATGCCTTGCTGACCGAAAATACGTTCTAATTTTTTGGAAGATTTCAAGACGGCATAAACGATAATAACATTAATTATAATAGCGATTATAATGTTTATGGTCTCGTATTCAGACTTTAAGGACAGTATCGTCGTCATGGTTCCGGCGCCGGCAATTAACGGGAATGCTAATGGGACAATGGCGGCGGTTTCCGGCGCATCGTCTTTATAGAGCTGAATGCCTAGAATCATTTCTATGGCCAAGAAAAAAATGATAAACGCCCCGGCAACAGCAAAAGAGTTAACATCAATGCCGATGAGCTTTAAAATTTCTTCACCAACAAACAAAAACACGATCATCAAAATGGTGGCGACAATAGACGCTTTTTCACTCTGAATGTGACCGACTTTCTTCCGTAAATCTACGATAATAGGGATGCTCCCTAATATATCAATCACCGCAAAAAGTATCATTCCGGCGGTAAAAATTTCTTTAAAATCTATTGTCATTTCTAAAAATTTTGGCCGGCAAAAATAGTTCTAAATTTTAGTTTGACAATACTTTATTTTCATCCGAATAGTTAAGGATTTGTTATGATTTAACTGCCTATAATTCAATGGTTTTAAACCTTAATAGTATTTAAATATTTGGTGATTAACGATAGCGGTAAATATCATAAGAGGTAAAAAGTCTTTTTGTACCTTTGCAGTATGTTTCAAATAAAAGACACCCTCGTTTCAGAAGAGATTTTTGATGAAGATTTTACCTGCAATCTTTCTGCATGTAAAGGCGAATGTTGCGTAGCCGGTGAAGCCGGGGCACCGGTAGAAGACACTGAAAAAGAAACCTTGCAGAAAATTTACCCCAAAGTCA
>CAYMXD010000440.1:0-2775 GCA_964394095.1 uncultured Mesohalobacter sp.
AAAGACACAATAGCCAAGGTCAGCGCCATAAAGAAAATGCCCACAACACCACCAATACTGCTGGCTTTTTGATCCATGCGATTGCTCCAAGACTGCGGTAAAGTGATTTCAAAATACCCAAAAAATGAAATGGCAAAGACTATAAATACTACAAAGAAAAAGATGTTGAGGTAGGTATTGGTAGAGATGTTATTCAAGATTTCCGGGTCAACACTGTCGAGTAAGTGAAAAGGCAAACTTAACAAGATATAAATCCCAAAAATGAACAACCCATACATAATGGCATTGATTTTACCCAGTCTCGGGGTCCTGGCACCTTTGGTGAAAAAAGAAACTGTGAGCGGAATCATCGGAAACACACAAGGCGTTAGCAAGGCCAACAGTCCACCAACAAAACCTAAGAGAAATAAGGTAAAAAACGATTTCTTATCGTTATCCTCAGAAATCAGCTCTGGGTTTTTGATGTCTAATTTTAAAGAATTGGTCAGGTTTTGGTCTTCTTCGTCAACAGATAAATCAGTGCCTAATAGTTTAAAACTGCCGTCTTTTTCAATTTTGAAATTAAATGTTTTTATTTCAGGTGGCAAGCATCTGCTGTCGTCGCACACGTTAAAGTATATTTCAGCTTTTACGGGGTCGTCAAAGTTATTTATCTTCAGGTTTTGCTTAAAAGCGACTTTCTTTTCAAAGTATTTAATTTCGGCACCAAAGGCTTCTTCAAACTTTACAATAGGTTCAGGTTCATAAATACCTCCTATCAGCTCATAATGTTCTGGATTTAAAAACGTAAATTCTGTGGGGATTGGGCCTATGACATCATCGGGTAAAGCTTCAATAGATGGGATGTGCCAACCATCGTCTAAAATAGCTATGAAAGATATGGTATAGATATCATCAGCTTTAGTGATATTGGTTGTCCATTCTATCGGGTTTAATACGTCTCCGTTTTGGTTGCCAAATTGTGCTTTAAGCTGGAAATTAAAAGCCAGTATAATTATGAATGTGCTGAGAATTGAATTTTTAAACATTGATTCGTGTTTTCTGTTATTTTGTAGCGGTTGTCTATTCTGTGATTAATTACCCAAACAATTTCATTTTGATGTGTGAGTACCCAAATTTTTGATTTTTCAAAAGTAGTCAATTTTTCATCTTTCAGGAAATCACTAAGTTTTCGACGACCTTGCATTCCTAACGGATAAAAATAGTCACCTATTTTGTAAGGGCGAAGACAAAGTTCAGATTTAAGCAAATCTTTAGACAAAAAAGCGGTATTTGAAGTTGTTTTGCTAAAAGCTTGGGCATTTTCAAAATAAAGTTTTCCTTCATTGAAACTAATCGTTTTTGGTAAATTACTAAGGCTAATATTTTTGTCTTCTGTTGATTGATCATCTAATTGAAAAAGTTCTAAAAATCCGCGTTCTTTGACCAGTTTATGGCTTGATGAAGTCACGTATTTTCCTGTTTGAGCATCCAAAAGATTTACAATACTATCCCAATCCGAAAAACCAAAATCTTTCAGCAATTCGATCAGAATGTTATTGTAATTAGGAAATTGTTGTAATACCTTGATTTTAAGTCGATACGTGTTTTTAGTTTGTTCAACCACTTGTTTAAAAACAAGGTGAAGATAATCTTCAAGCAAAGTTTCTTGTCTATTTAAGTTTTTTAAAGTGGTGTCAAATCGCGCATATAAATCGTCCTGCCTTTTCTGAAAAAATGGCGTTAAATGATGACGAATCACATTCCTTAGATAATTATCAGACGCGTTACTCAGGTCTTCACGCCAAGAAATGCCTTTTCGTTTAGCATAATTTGAAATGTCTTTTCTGGTAAAATTTAGCAGAGGCCTCAAAATATAATCTCGTTTTTCAGGAATACCCGTTAGGCCTTTTATTCCAGTCCCTCGACTGGTGTTGATAAAAAAAGTTTCAAGATTATCATCGGCATGATGTGCGGTGAGCAAATAATCGTATTTATGGTTTTGTAAACATTCTTCAAACCAGTTATAGCGAATCTCTCTGGCCGCCACCTGAGTTGATAATTTATGCTGCTTGGCGTAATTTTTTGCATTTTGTTTTAAAACATAAATAGGGCAGTGGTTTGTATTGGCTAAATCTTGCAAGAAGTTTTGATCGCCATCGCTGTCTTTGCCACGTAATTGAAAATTAACATGGCCTATCCCAAAATCTAATTCTAATTGATGGCATAAATAAATCAAAACCGTAGAATCCAGTCCGCCACTTGCCGCTACTAAAAACCTTTGTTTTTCAGATGAAGTAAGCAGTTGTTGTAATTGATTTCGGAATCTATTGAGCATAAACTTTGTAGACTAAACACTTTTGCAAATTTACTTATAAATCCTTAGCGCCTTAGCGCCTTGGCGAGAAATTTTTAACCGCAATGGGATTACAAAGTTTACCACAAAGTACACCGAGTTTTACACAAAGTACTCAAAGGAAACGAATTTGTACTATTACAAAGCAAGAGACTAAGCCAAATTCCTTAGCGCCTTAGCGACTTGGCGAGAAATTTTTAACCGCAATGGGATTACAAAGTTTACCACAAAGTGCACCGAGTTTTACACAAAGTACTCAAAGGAAACGAATTTGTACTATTACAAAGCAAGAGACTAAGCCAAATTCCTTAGCGCCTTAGCGACTTGGCGAGAAATTTTTAACCGCAATGGGATTACAAAGTTTACCACAAAGTGCACCGAGTTTTACACAAAGTACTCAAAGGAAACGAATTTGTACTATTACAAAGCAAGAGACTAAG
>CAYMXD010000441.1:0-2746 GCA_964394095.1 uncultured Mesohalobacter sp.
TGGAAGCACAGTATAATTATCTAGTGCCGCATTATAAGTATCCTAGCTTAATTACCCATGAAATGGCACATCAACTTGGCTATGCCAAAGAAAACGAGGCCAATTTTGTGGCTTGTTACGTCACTATGAACCACGACAATAAAAAAATCAGGTATGCAGGTTTTACTTATGCCCTAAAATTTTGTCTAAATGATATATACAGGCGCTCCCCAGATGATTTTGATCGCCTGAAATCCAAAGTCAATCCCGGTATTCTCAAAAATTACAAAGAAGTACAGGTGTTTTGGGAAAACTATAATAATCCTCTGGAACCACTTTTTAAAGAATTTTACGGTGGATTTTTAAAAGCTAATAATCAGCCGCAGGGCATTGAAAGCTACAATTACGTCGTAGCATTACTGGTAAATTACTTTACCAAAAATTCTTTACCTTAGGCGACCTAAATTTATATTTATGAGAAAGATTTATTTTGTTTTGTTATTTTTATCTGGGCTCAGCGGTTTTGCACAGGATTATTTTCCGGAAAATACTGCAGTCAAACAAGAGACTGATATCCCTTACGTATTTACAAATGCCACTATCGTTAATGGCTACGATGATGTGATTAAATCCGGACAAATGATGATTAAATCAGACCGTATTGTAAAAGTAGGTAAGAACATCAATATTCCTAAAGATGCCATTGTTATAGATTTAAAAGGAAAATATATTTACCCATCTTTTGTTGAGGTATTTTCAGACTTTGGGATTAAAGAGTTCAAAAGACCATCTTATAGCGGTCAGCCACAATACGGCCCCTCAAGAACCGCGCATTACTGGAATGACCACATAAGACCGGAACAAGGTGTTGCAAATCATTTCAGTTTTGATGAAAAAACAGCTGATAGTATGCGGAAAGCCGGATATGGCGTGGTCAATACACACGTTAATGACGGTATCATAAGAGGCACAAGTATGCTGGTGGCTTTAAGTAAGAGTAAAGATATTACCAAGACATTTTTAAAAGACCAAACCGCACAAATATTTAGTTTCGACAGAAGTCGCCAAACCCGGCAAAGCTATCCTAGTTCAATTATGGGAAAAACAGCTTTGCTGAGACAAGTTTATAATGACGCAAAATGGTATGCTGACGGCAATGCCAAAAACAAAGACCTTTCCCTTGAAGCATTTAACCAACAACAGGACATGCCTCAAATATTTCAGGCAGAAGGTTATTTGAATGTTTTAAGAGCCGACAAGGTTGGTGATGAGTTTGGAGTGCAATATACCATAATCGGAAATGGTGATGAATACAAAAGAATAGATCAAATAAAAAACACCAATGCTCAATTCATTTTGCCGCTCAATTTTCCCAAAGCCTATGATGTAGAAAACCCTTACCTTACGCAATATTTGTCTTTATCAGACATGAAGCATTGGCATCAGGCGCCCTACATTTTCAAAATGTTTGAAGAAAACAGTATTCCATTTGCTATTACATCTCATGGTTTAAAATCCCCGGGTAAATTATTAACGCACCTTAAAACAGCAATAGAGAAAGGGCTTTCCAAAGAAAAAGCGCTGGCAGCCCTAACTTCCAGTCCGGCCAAAATGCTAAAACTTTCAGCAGATGTAGGCTCTTTGAATGAAGGTGTTTACGCTAACTTTTTTATCAGTTCAGGTGATGTTTTTGAAGATGAGGTTATCATGTATCAAAATTGGGTAATGGGCAAAAAGCACGAACTCTCTGATATGAATCTTGCTGATTTGACCGGAAATTATACGCTAAATTTCAACAATCAGAATTACGATCTCGAGGTGAAAAATAAAAGCGGTAAATATTCAGCAACGCTCAAAAAAGATACTTTGAAGTACGGCACAAAGCTGGACTATAAAGACAATTGGTTTTACCTTACCGTTACAGAAGACTCAGAACCGTCATCTTTTAACAGACTTGCAGCACGTGTAGATCAACCCAATTCAGATTTTGACGGCAAAGTCTTTATGGAGAATGGAAAAACTTCGATGTTTACCGCAACCTATAAAGCTTCAGAAAATAAAAAAGAAGACGAAAAATCTTCAGATAAAAAAGACAAAGTAGAGGAGATGCTTTCGGTGACTTATCCCAATATGTCTTTTGGTTTTGAAGAAGTTCCAGGTAATGCTCAACCCATTTTATTCAAGAACATAACTGTAATTACCGGAGAAGACAAAGGAACACTTAAAAACACAGATGTTTTACTTAAAGACGGTAAGATTGCCAAAATCGGAGAAAATCTTAAATCCTCCAGGGCTAAAGTTATTGACGGTACCGGTAAGTTTCTCACTGCAGGTATTGTTGATGAGCATTCACATATTGCGGGAACGTCAATTAACGAAAGTGGGCAGAATTCTTCGGCAGAGGTTACTATGGAAGATGCCGTAAATCCTGACGATATTAGTATTTACAGGGCTTTGGCAGGTGGTGTGACAAGCATACAACTCTTGCATGGCTCGGCGAATCCTATTGGCGGGCGTTCAGCCATTTTAAAACTCAAATGGGGAGCATCTGCAGAGGAAATGATTTATGAGAATTCACCTAAGTTTATCAAGTTTGCTTTAGGTGAAAATGTAAAACAGTCTAATTGGGGCAGCAGATCCAGGTTTCCCCAAACCAGAATGGGTGTTGTACAAGTTTTTATAGATTATTTTTCCAGAGCAAAAGCTTATGGTGAAAAAAAGAAATCCGGTGAAGAGGAAAGAGGGCGAACCTTGGCAAGATAACGAA
>CAYMXD010000442.1:0-2727 GCA_964394095.1 uncultured Mesohalobacter sp.
TATTCTAATATTGACGAAAACAATATTGATGAATACAACAATATTCCCAAGAATAAAAAGTTATTTCTAGACATTATAATTAAGAATGTTGCAAATTCTAAAACGGGTTTTGTAGGGGTTCAATACAAAGAAGTTTTAAATAAAAATAGAATTGTATTTAAACCCTATATCAAAAGCCTTGGTAATCTTTCTGATTTTTATGCACATCGATATATAGAGGCTAATCATAATCCAATTACAATAAATGGAAATCCAAGACTTAAAGTTGATTTAAACATCGAAAACATTAAAATTTCTGATAAAAATATTGATTTAAAAATTGATAAATAGATAACTTATTTGTCGAATAAGGCATAAAAATATTAAATTCTTTAAAAAACATATTTATTTATTGCATAAAAAGCATTATTTTTGCTTTTCGTTTATATAAAATTTAATAATTATGTCAAGAGTAAAGTTAGATGAGACTGATCATCAAATACTAAATATGCTTATCGAAAATACGAGAACTCCTTTTACCGATATTGCAAAAAAACTCCTTATATCGGCGGGTACCGTTCATGTAAGAGTTAAAAAAATGGAGGAGATGGGCATTATCATTGGTTCTAGTTTAAGTTTAGATTACAAAAAGCTTGGGTATACTTTCATAGCTTATGTAGGTATTTACCTTAAAAAAACTTCTCAAACTCAGTTTGTTATAAACCGTATTAAGGAGATACCAAATGTAACAGTAGCAAGTATAACAACTGGTAAATACAACATATTTTGTAAATTAAGAGCAAGAAATACCGATCATGCAAAAGAAGTTATTTTTAAAATTGACGATATTGAAGGTGTACAAAGAACAGAGACTATGATTTCTCTAGAAGAAAGCATAAACGATAAAAAACGTTTAATGCATTCAATCTTTAATGAAATCCAATAAATTCGTTACTTAATTAAAAAAAAACCGCTGTAATAGCGGTTTTTTTTTAAATTTCCATCAACCGGTTATACTCCCGAATTTCCTGTAAATTTATTTTGTTAGATGAATTTTTGATGAGATTTAGTAAATAAATCATACTTTCATCGCCTGTAATTAACTGCACATCATCTTCCTCGCCTTCAAGAGGTTCATCTGTTGGAATAGGCATAATAAAGCTATCATTTTCTTCAATATGCTCGTATGCAAGACGAAGAGCTTTAGCCACAACAGGTTTTTTCTCTTCTACAGCGAAGTTTCTTAGTTGTTTTAATTTTTCTGAAATAATTTCAGGTTCTATACTTTTTTGATTTATCTCAGCAATAATGTTTTCAATTGCTTTTCGAGCTTCCTTGTGTTTCACTATTTGTTAAATTTAAAAATACAAAAATAGATTTTTTATTAAGTTTTCAAACCTATGTCCTTGTTTTTAATGCTTTTTAACCTTTTATATTTTAGTTAATTTTTATTTCTGCTTACTTTTGCAAATCCTTTAAATTTAAATAGGCATCTATATGTTAACGAAAACAGCGGATAAAGAATTATATGATTATCAGGAACGTGATTTAGAAAAGATTTTCGATCACATGAAAAATGAAAAAGAAGACTTTAATTTGTTGTACCAACTTCCTACTGGTGGTGGGAAGACCGTAGTTTTTTCTGAAATTGTAAGACGATATATTAACCAAACCGGTAAAAAAGTCATTGTACTTACGCATAGAATTGAGCTTTGTAAGCAAACTTCTACGATGCTTAAGCAGTTTGGCGTTAATAATAAAATTATAAACAGTCAGGTTAAAGAGCTTAGTGATGACAACGACTACATGTGTTTTGTTGCCATGGTTGAAACCCTAAATAATAGACTAAACGATGAAAAGGTAACGCTTAAAAACATTGGCTTAACGATCATTGACGAAGCGCACTATAATTCTTTTACGAAGCTTTTTAAATTTTTTGAAAAAACTTTTTTATTAGGTGTAACAGCAACGCCATTAAGCTCAAACATTAAATTACCAATGTATAAGAATTATAATAAGCTTGTAGTTGGTGAGTCTATTCCTAGTTTAATTAATCAAGGTTATTTGGCAAAGGCTCAGACTTTCACCTATAATGTAGGCTTAAGTCAGCTTCAGGTTGGTATAAATGGGGATTATACCGTAAAGTCCTCTGAGGATTTGTATACCAATATGAATATGCAAACCAAATTGCTACAGGCTTATGAAGAAAAATGCAAGGGCAAAAAAACACTTATTTTTAACAACGGTATAAACACATCTTGGTATGTTTACCATACCTTTAAAGAAGCTGGCTACGAAATAAAACATCTAGATAATACTCATAATAAAAAGGAAAGAAAGGCTATACTAAAATGGTTTAAAGAAAAACCAGATGCCGTATTAACTTCTGTAAGTATTTTAACTACTGGTTTTGACGAACCTACGGTTGAAAATATTATTTTAAACAGAGCGACAAAGTCTTTGACATTATATTTTCAAATGATTGGTCGTGGGTCTAGAAAACTTCCAAATAAAGATACCTTTAATGTTATTGATTTGGGTAATAATTTTGCCCGTTTTGGCCCTTGGGATGCTAAAGTAGACTGGCAAATGATTTTTAAAAATCCTGATTATTTCTTAGAAAATGTGGTTTCAGATGAAGAGATAGAAAGTCAATTTGTCTACGAAATGCCCGAAGAGGTTAGAGAAAAATTTAGTAATACTAAAGACATCAGCTTTGATATTAAAAAGCGTTACGATGAAACTATT
>CAYMXD010000443.1:0-2714 GCA_964394095.1 uncultured Mesohalobacter sp.
ATGACTAACAATGATAAAAGCAGCTAAAATATTCTCTTGTGATTTCTGTTGAAAAAAGGAAGTTGCCTAGTTTAAAGTAGATGAAATGAAAAAAGATTATTTGGTTGAAATGGGATTGAAATTAAGTGACAAAGGTATGACGTCATATGACATGACACTTAATGTGGAATGACGCCTAGCTTATACTACCGGATTTGCCCTTGAGATATACCCTCTGTAAATGTTCCAGGCGCAGGTATATCTCAAGGGCACGCAAAAAAACTAATGTTTTAAAAGGCCCGCCATAAATATACGTTGTGTAACTTATGTACGTAGGCTTACATTTTACAAATTTTACTTTATTTCTTATAGTCATTATAAAAACAAACACGTACTCACTACTATTTTTTGTTATCTCCTCGTTTTCTCGTTGCTACGAATCTCATCCATAATCCTATCATTACACCATTTTTGCCAAAATGACAACTTCCGATGGTGTTAATGAAATGGCAAGCAATACTGCCAATGATGATGTTAGTGATAGTGCCACTGGTACTATCACTACTAACTTACAATCAACAAATGTCAAAGTTGGAAAACTGAAGTGTGGAGTTGACAGTCGCCATCATTTCTCTTTTTCAGTGAGACAGAAAGTCAAGATTGTCAGAGAGGGTACACGCAGCATTGGATTAATCAATAAAACATGCAAAAAATATAAAATCCAGACGAGTCAGTTTCGAACTTGGCGTAAAAAATTACCAGATTTAATTAAAAAATGTATGGATAACCCCCGATCGAAAACAATTCACCTTGGTCGACAACTTGATGATAATGAATTGCAGGAAACGTTGCATGATTGGATTGTTGATCTACGAGATCAGGACATTCCAGTCAGTACAAAAGCTATTCTTGCGAAAGCAATTTCTCTGTCGCCAACGATTGAAATGAAGAGGTTTGTTTCGGTTCGTCGTTGGGTATATAAGTTTATGGAACGATTTGGATTGAGTATTCGCCGTCGCACCCACGTTGGGCAGAAACTAAGTGGGCATTTGTTGGCTGTGAAACAAAATTTCGGCAAAATCATTAGCCAGCGTTTTTCAACTAATGGAACACTAGCAAATGTTCCTGCTAAGTTTTGTCTTAATATGGATCAAACCGCCGTTTTTTTCGAATCGAAAAATAATACGACAGTTAACAAAAAAGGAAGAAAAACAGTTTCGGTAAGAGATAGCGGTTCCAACTCTAAGCGTTGTACTGTCGCCGTTACAATTGCCGCAGATGGTACGAAACTTCCACTTTTTTACGTATTCAAAGGCGTCCCCGAAGGACGCATTCACAAAGAAATGCGTGCAGAAGGAATTTGTGGGACGGTACAGGAAAAGGGTTGGTTTGACGAACGAGTATTGAATGAATGGGTAGAGCAAGTGTTGGAACCATATGTAAAAGCCAGTGACGCATCCTTCCTATTGTTGGATCATTTCAAAACGCACTTAAAAAAACAATTTGCGACAAAATGTGCGATTTTGGGTACGGATTTAGACTTTATCCCGGCGGGATACACATGCGTTTTACAACCTGTTGATTATGGTTATAATGCACCGTTCAAATCGCGTATTAGAGCACATCATGAAAATTGGTGTATGACGGCATATGTCGATTTGGGAAACGATCCGCAATCTTTTCCAACGCCAAGTCGTACTGATATAATCAGTTGGTGTGAAGATGCACATAAAAACATTACAAAACAATCTATTAAAGAAACTTGGAAATCTATTGGTTACAATATTAATTAAAGTAATAAAGTATTCTATTTTAGTCTCATTTATTCTACCATGTCATTTTCATCTTCTGTAGAATCAGATTGAATAAAGTCCTCGTCTTCTGTAGTTTTCTCATCGTCTTCGTCATCTTCATCATTTGCTAGCAAAGTGTCTCTTTCCTTGGCTACAATATCCATAGGAAGCGAATCACCTTCAAAAGGGTTGAGATTTACGAAATTTTCATGATTCGTAACATCAACGCAATGAACTATTCCATAGTTACGGTGAGACCGGTGCCTCACTGATTTATCATCAGAAAGACGGTTGTCGTCAATAACCTTTAATAGTATATTATCGTATTTTTTTCCTTCATCGACTTTTAGCAAGTGCTTTTGTAGATAGCCAACATGGCAACCTGGTAAACCATCATTATTGTTGATCTTAAAAACTCTAATACATGCCTCCGGTGTATTGTCATGGAATATCTGCACTGACCATTTGCAGGCTAAGATGTCACCGACCTCAATATGGTGACCACAAACCATATGAGTCGTGCAAGACCTACCACTGTCTTCTGCATCAACACCAACAACATCAAATGCCCTAAGAGGAATAGGCATTTGAGTTGTTGTCGATGTTGATGATGATGACATGATGGAGTTGTATACGTTGCGGTGGATGGTAATTTTATGATTAATTAGTAGAAATAATTTCGCAGCGCGGAATTTTAATTAGGAGAGTTTACAGGGGAGGTATATTTCAAAGGCACAAAAAAACACTCCTGTCAGATTTGTGGAAAATCGTACAGTCATGTTTTGAGTAGTGGGGTATATCTCAAAGGCATGGTTTTGTGGGGTATATCTCAAGGGCAAATCCGGTAGCTTCTTTTGCTTTCTCTAGCTCCTCTCTTAACTGTTTGGATTCCTCCTTGAATTTATTCCATTTTGCAGTGACTTTTGAAAGGTCTCTAGCTTC
>CAYMXD010000444.1:0-2714 GCA_964394095.1 uncultured Mesohalobacter sp.
GCAGGGGCGCTAAGTTTTGCACAAAGTTCACTAAGCGGATTTGTAGTGATGAGATGTTTTAACATAGAGAGGGCATTAAGCATAAATAAATCCTCTTAATGAAATCCTTAACGATCTTAATGCCTTAATGTTTAAAAGTCGCTTAGAGCAATTAGGAATTAGTTGAATTGATAAAACCTAAACATTAAGACCTGTCTGCCTGTGGCATGAAGTTAAGCTAGATTAAATCTTAAAGACAATCTTAATTTTCTTAATGCCTTAATGTTTTATAACCACAAAGGGAGCTCTAAGTTTTGCACAAAGTTCACTAAGGGATTTTCGATGATGGGTTTTTAACATTAAGACCTGTCTGCCTGTGACATGAAGTTAAGCAAGATTAAATCTTAAAGACAATCTTAATTTTCTTAATGCCTTAATGTTTCAAAAAAAATCTAATCCTCTGTCTTGAGGTTTAAACCCAGTTCATCCAATTGGTCGCTATCAACACTGGCCGGTGCATCAATCATGATATCACGACCCATATTGTTTTTTGGGAAGGCGATAAAATCTCTAATGCTTTCCTGTCCGCCAAGAATAGCCACTAACCTGTCCAGGCCAAAAGCGATACCACCGTGCGGAGGCGCACCATATTCAAAAGCATCCATTAGGAAGCCGAATTGTTTACGGGCTTCATCTTCTGTAAAGCCCAATAGAGATAACATACGGCTTTGCATCTGTTTATCGTGAATCCTTATGGATCCACCGCCTATTTCGTTTCCGTTCAGAACTAAGTCATAGGCGTTAGCGCGAACCTTACCGGGAGAGGTTTCTAAAAGTTCAACGTCTTCGGCCTTTGGAGACGTAAACGGATGGTGCATGGCGTGGTAGCGCTGCGTGTCTTCATCCCATTCTAAAAGAGGGAAATCTACAACCCAAAGCGGTGCAAATTCGTTTGATTTTCTTAAACCGAGACGATTGCCCATTTCCATACGCAATGCACTGAGTTGAGCACGAGTTTCATTAGCATTGCCGGAAAGCACAGCGATAAGGTCGCCGGGTTGAGCGCCTGTTTTTTCTGCCCATTTGGCCAGGTCTTCGGCATCATAAAATTTATCGACAGAAGATTTGAAACTGCCGTCTAAGTTGACCTTAACGTAAACCATACCTTTAGCCCCAACCTGTGGACGCTTAACCCAATCTATTAACTTATCAATCTCTTTTCTGGAATAACTCGCCCCGTCTGGAATGGCAATACCGACGACCAATTCTGCTTCATTGAATATCTTAAAATCCTTATGTTGCGCAACATCGTTCAATTCACCGAACTTCATGCCGAAACGGATATCCGGCTTGTCATTACCATAAGTTTTCATGGCGTCTTCAAAAGTCATTCTTGGAAATTCTTCAACCTTTATGCCGTGTGTTTCCTCAATGAGGTGTTTGGTTAAGCCTTCAAAAGTATTCAGAATATCTTCCTGAGTCACGAAAGACATTTCACAGTCTATTTGGGTAAATTCAGGTTGCCGGTCGGCTCTTAAATCCTCATCCCTAAAGCATTTTACAATTTGAAAGTACTTTTCCAAACCACCCACCATCAACAATTGCTTAAAGGTTTGTGGCGATTGTGGTAAGGCGTAAAACTGCCCCTGATTCATTCGGCTGGGTACAACAAAATCACGCGCACCTTCCGGGGTAGATTTAATGAGGTAAGGGGTCTCCACTTCAATAAAGTCATGCTGGGACAGGTAATTTCTCACTGCCATGCTCACCTTACTTCTAAAGATTAACTTCTCCTTAACCGGATTTCGACGGATATCCAGATAGCGGTATTTCATTCGTAATTCTTCACCACCGTCAGTTTTATCTTCAAGAGTGAATGGCGGTGTTTTTGAAGAATTTAATAAGACGAGGTTTTCGACTAAAACTTCGATATCCCCCGTTGGGATTTTCGGGTTTTTGGATTCGCGTTCAATCACTTTTCCTTTCACCTGAATCACAAATTCTCTGCCCAATTGAGCCGCTGCATCAAATACCGATTTTGGTGTACGTTCAGAATCAAAAACCAGCTGGGTGATGCCATAGCGGTCTCGAAGATCGACCCAAATAATAAAGCCTTTGTTTCTAATTTTTTGAACCCAGCCTGAAAGGGTGACTTCCTGGCCGAGGTGTTCCATATTTAAATCAGCATTTTGATGCGTCCTGTACATGACTAAAAATTTTGATTTGCAAAAATAGGGATATTTATTAATGTGAAAATGTAATAATGTGTAAATGTATTAATTCATATCTCAAAAGGTATTCTAAAAATTAATTTAATAGTCACTTTTTAAAGCTTCATAATGGATTAAACCTAAAAAAAAATAAAGCGGGTATGTTATTATAAATCCAAAATGTGAATAAATAATTTAAAAAAATAAAGGGGTTAGTGATGCTATTTACCACTTTTAAATATATTTACCCCCATAAAGAAGTAGGAAGTAAGAAGTAAGAAGTAAGAAGTAAGAAGTGAGCAGTAAGCTGTAAACAGTTAGCAGTAGGCAGTAAACAGTAAGCAGTAAACTTTAATAAAAAAAATTTAAGCTAAAAGCTAAAAGATAATCCCTAAAAGCTAAAAACTAAAAACTAACAACTAACAACTATTATTATGATTATAGGCGTCCCAACCGAAATTAAAAACAATGAAAGTCGAGTCTCCATCACCCCGGCGGGTGTGTTTGAACTCACCAAAGCTAAAC
>CAYMXD010000445.1:0-2712 GCA_964394095.1 uncultured Mesohalobacter sp.
AAAGTTTCGGAGCTTAAAATAGTTTGAATATATAATTGATTATCATTTGTTTATATATTTACCTTTTGTTTTTTGTGACTTCTTAGTGGATTTTGTGTTATGGCTATTACAGTAAGTTTCACAAAGAATGCTCAAAGTTTCACAAAGGACTTTATAAATTAAAACAAATTATAAAATACAGAATATCAACTATTAACATATAATTGCACTCTTAAAAGCCTAAATATCATAATGTTATATTAGTTCCGAAACTTGAGTTATTTTTAAGCTTTATCCTTTAAGGTATTGATGATAAACTTGTGTTTTGGAACACAATTACGACAATAGACAGCATATTTAACCGAATTTCAGTATCTAAAAAACCTTGGAAACAATTATTCAACTTCAATCAAACTTATAGCAAATCCACCACCTGGTTTTAGATCTATTTTTTTAGAAGATTTTTTAGTGATATCTATACTATCTATGCTTATTGCAGTAGGATTATTTTTATAATGTGCATCTTTGGCATCCCTATAAATGGTAGCTTTATAGGTTTTGCCATCTTCAAGAAAATCAAACTTCATATCGATTGTTCTTTCATTTTCATCGGTAATGCCACCGACGAACCAATTGCCGGTTTCTCGCTCTTGTCTCGCTATCGTTACAAAATCACCGACTTCGCCATTTAGGGTAATGCTTTGTTTCCAATCCACCCCTACATCTCTAATAAACTGAAAAGCGGGTTGGTTTTCGTAATTTTCAGGCAAATCGGCAGCCATTTGAATTGGACTGTAAATGACAACATATAGTGCCAATTGTTGGGCTAAAGTGGTGTTGACTTGGTTGTCGGGTTTTGAAGGCAATTTGATATCAAAAATACCGGGTGTATAATCGATTGGTCCGGCGAGCATTCTGGTAAAGGCTACAATGGGCAAATGCTCAGGTGGATTACCACCATCACTTGCCCAGGCATTGAATTCCTGACCTCGTAATCCTTCTCGGGATACGGCGTTAGGGTATGTGCGTCGAATTCCTGTGGCTTTGATCGGTTCATGAGCATTGATGGCCACATTGTATTTGGCAGCGGTTTCTAAGACTTTACGATAATGCCTGACCATCCAGAATCCATGATGATATTCGCCTTTGGGTATGATTTTGCCCACATATCCGGTTTTAACGACATGCATGTCCATATCGTCCATAAGTTGAAAGGCTTTGTCGAGTTGTTCATCGTAAGCTCTGGGTGCCGCAGAAGTTTCATGATGCATGATGATTTCTACGCCTTTACTTTTGGCATAATCTGAAACTTCTTTGATATCGTAATCCGGATAAGGGGTTACAAAATCAAAAACGCCTTCGCGGTCTTGAAAGCCAATCCATCGTTCCCAGCCGGTATTCCAACCTTCAACCAAAACACCTTTAATATTGTTTTCGGCGGCAAAATCGATGTAGCGTTTAGTGTTTTCTGTAGTTGCGCCGTGGTTGCCGTGAGCTTGACCTGTATCTTCCCATTCCCCGTCTTTATTCATGGTCATACCGTAATCCCATTTGGATTTATCGATATGCATTTCCCACCAAATGCCTACATACTTTTGAGGGGTAAACCAATCTACGTCACCTAATTTGTTGGGATCGTTAAGGTTCACTATGAGTCGGGAATCGATTAAATCTTTGGCTTCATCGGCAATTTGTATACTTCGCCAGGGTGTTTTTAAGGGCAGGTTTCCATAGACTTTGTAAGTGTAGCGTTTTGAGCCAACTAATCCGCTGGTGAGTTTGTAGGTTGTGGTATCCACTTTTAGGGTCATCCCGGCGTAATCGGTCAGGTTGGCTTCGTGAAAACTTAAATGAACCCCATCGTCTGTTCGCATGGTCACAGGGGTGTTGACGGCATTTTCCGGAATATAAGTTTGTGCCAGATCTTCGTGATCAGCTTTAGATTTGGCATCAATTTCAGAAATCTTTGAAGTGTTGTAGAGGTGTTCGTAAATATCCCAATCGCCTGGAATCCACCAAGCCGTATGGTTGCCTGTTAACTGAAATTCTGTGTTTTCTTCGTCGATGATGAGGCTTTTTATACCCTTTTGCTTGGGGAATTCATATCTAAAAGCGACGCCATCGTCATAGGCTCTAAAATATAGGTTGAGTTGTTCTTTAGAAGGGTTTTCCAACTCAATTTTGAGTTCGTTGTAATGGTTTCTGACCTGGCGTTGTTCACCCCAAGGCATTTCCCATTCTTCATCAACGCTTGTCATTTTTGTATTCATGATGCTGAAAGGCTCAGTAAATACTTTTTTATTTTTAAAATCAAAACCTAATTTTGATTTATCGATTATAACTTTGTCGTTATGCTTAACCCAGTATTGGGGTTCGCCTTTTTCATTCAATTCAAATTGGATGTTATTGGTTTTATCAGGTGATGATACCTGAATGCCATCATTTTCTTCATTTTGACAAGACATAACACTTAATAATAGAATAAAACTTAAGCTTGACAGAGTTGTTTTCATAAGAAAATTTTAAGCTGCAATTTATGAAATTGGCTTGTAATTTTGAAATTTATTTCAATTTGGTTTGAACAATTTTTAAAAGATGATTTTTAAACCTAAAAGTAAGCTTAATGTTTATATCACCAAGAGGCACGGAACACACGGAGAGTTTTTTCATTAAAAGACACAAGTAACCGAAAGAATGGAGAAAAGACCGCTAGGCTGTAAGAAAAAAGAATAA
>CAYMXD010000446.1:0-2703 GCA_964394095.1 uncultured Mesohalobacter sp.
GGAAATATCGCTGTTTGGCGTCTAGGAGACCATATTCAATTTCCTTTTGAATACTTCTCGCTTTTTCGTAAGCCAACATGCCTAATTTTCGGTAGATGTCGGTTCCTGTAATTTGCTCCAACAGCTGTTTTCGCTCGCTGTCTTTGGCCTGCAAAAACTTGGCAAACTCGCCTTGTGCCAATAACATGGATTTGATGAATTGCGTATAGTTTAAACCGATAAGTGCTTCATTTTTTGCCGGAACTTCACTGCGTTTGATGTCTAATTCTTCATTGGTCATCAAATTTTTTATTCGCATTTCGTATTCGTTCAGGTTGTTGTTCCTGTTGAATTCGATATTCCAATGCGATGAAAATTTTCCCGCCACAGATTCATACACCACTTCGGCAAAAGCATGCTTTTGATGCCTTGTAATTACCGCTCCGGTTTTGGTCAATTCCGCTTTTGATACTTTGTTCATCCGTGGAATTTTATTGAACAATGCCAAACAAATCACGTCCAACAAAGTGCTTTTCCCGCTTCCTGTTGGACCGGTAATGGCAAATAAGGCATTGGATTTCAAAGGTTCAACTTCAAAATCTATAAAGTGTTCTCCTTTGAGGGAGTTGATGTTTTTAAATTTGATTTGTAGTATTTTCATAAGTATTCGTTTCCTTCAACTTCTTGAAGCAATAGTTCAAAATTAGTCATTAACTGATGTTTTTGCTCTTGGCTGAGTTCGGTGTCGACTATACGTTTTTCAAACACATCTTTCGCTTTCATTTCCTCTAAATTCTTTTGAGGTTGAGCGACATCGCTAAGTCCTTTCTGTTTTTCTTGA
This sequence comes from uncultured Mesohalobacter sp., assembly GCA_964394095.1. Classification (GTDB taxonomy): domain Bacteria; phylum Bacteroidota; class Bacteroidia; order Flavobacteriales; family Flavobacteriaceae; genus Psychroflexus. Next base: position 821 of record CAYMXD010000446.1, read on the forward strand.
AATAGAATTCGGTGTTTTACAATGTTGTAGCCTTTGGTTTGAAAGTTTTCCATCAAATTATTCAATATAAACACAATTTGCGGATTGTACTTTTCTTCTACCAATTCAATTTCAATAAAATGGGTGAGTTGGTCATTGGGGGGTAAGTTGATGAGTTTGTGCTCAATTTCAGCTAAACTGCCTTTGAGTTTAATCAATTGTCTAAAAATAGGAACTGGAATAGACGTGGGTTCAAATCCTTTTTCGGTATCGATAAGCAGTACTCTTTTTTGGTCTTTGCGCTCACTAAACGACAATTGAATAGGCGACCCGCTGTAATAAATCGGGATTTCCGCTTTGACTTGTTGGGGCTGGTGGATGTGTCCCAGAGCCACATAACTGAAGTAATCTCCAAATTGTGAGGCTTCCACCCCGGCTTGATTTCCGATTTGGATATCGCGTTCGCTTTCTGAGGTATGCACGCCATGCGTAAACAAATGCCCCATGGCTATACATGGAACGCCCGGGTAGTTATTTTTTGCAAGTTCAGCAGCTTGGGTGTAATAATTGGCAATGGCATTTTTTAAATTTTCCAGACGTTCTTCGTAGGTTTTTGCGACTTCGGCGCTTTGCACGTCATTGTTTCGTAAAAAGGGAATGGCTGCGACCACCACTTCAATGTTACTATTTTTTGAGGTAATCGGAATCATGACGTCTTCCAGTTTTTCAGGAAGATGCCCGATGACTTGCACGTTGAGTTCGTTTAATATCGCCTGTGGAGCATTCAGCATAGATGGCGAATCGTGATTACCGCCCGTAATGACGATTTGTAAACCCAAATTACGAAGTTTCAAAAGCGATTGGTAGTATAGGCGTTTTGCTTCATTCGAGGGATTGGCCAAGTCGAATACATCCCCGGAAACCAGTAATACTTCGACTTCCTGTCGTTTAATTTCTTCACAAAGCCATTGTATAAAACGTGTGAAATCTTCAGATAAGTCTTGTTTATGAAGCTTTTTACCAATATGCCAGTCGGCGGTATGAAGAATTTTCATGAGGTCGATTTTGCTTTAAAAATAAGCAAAACTGAATTTACACTATCGCATTTTCTAATTCTTTTTCACTAATAGGCATATCGGGATTGATAAGTTCAATATTATAATCATCTACAAATTCCCAAGCCACCCTTGCTTTTAATTCTGACGAAACCGTATCTTGAAAATTATTTTGTGCTAATGCTTGATTTTCGAAATGATTTTTTTTGATTTTATCTATTAAATCGGCTTTAGACCAGCCCATTTGTTTGGTTTTCGTAGATAATATTCTATCTGATGTATGTCTTTACATTTTTTCTAAAATAAGACAGTTTTGAGTCCATCCAATTTCTGCAACCAGTGGTTGCAGTTTTTCGTTTTTGGCATAAAACTCATAGAGGTTTTTCATATTCCAGATGTTTCTTGCCGAAAAGCCCCTTATGCCGGGAAATTCTGTTTGCAAATTTTTTGATAGTTGTTCTACTACCGATTTTCCCCATTGTTCTCGTTGCACCTTTTCACTTACCGATTTGCCAATGTCCCAATACAAGCTCACGGTTTGTTTGCTCACAGTTTTGAGCATTTCGAAGCGGGCTTGCTGTATTTTTGAAAAGAATGACTTTCAAAAAGGCTTGGTAATGTAATAGTTGTTTATCTTCTATTGTTTTCTATTTACCTTTCCTTAAGCATTTGTTGGGTAATTATCGTATTTTTCTTGCCAATCCGAAAAGTAGATAAAACCAACCAGAAATTTTAATGACTTATATTTGGGTATGTTTTTAAATTTTTAGTAAAATTTCTCAAAAACGTAGAATAAGTACATAGCATTTTTTTTAACAAGGCTAAGTCGACTGGGATGTAGTTCAACCG
>CAYMXD010000447.1:0-2687 GCA_964394095.1 uncultured Mesohalobacter sp.
ATCTTAACTAATTTTCAAATTCAATCGACCCATAAAATTAAACCCAAAAACAGTCTCCCAAAATCTGAAAAACTATTAATTTCAACGCAGATTTTAGTTGACGCCATTTATGAATAAAAGTCATATTCTTGCATTTGATTTATCCTACGAGCCGGATTTAAACACCTATCTCCCCAGAGCGCTCATTGTGGAAAAAGACGAAGACGACTTGGGCTATGTGGCCAAAAATGCCAACCCCAAAACTTTAGCCTCTTATAAAATTGAATCTGATAAAACAGCAAATGACTTATTGAATTTATCTTATAAGTTGAGTCCTAATGAACTTTATAAAAAATATAATGCCAGGCTCAGAAAACCAAAACCTTTAAAAGACTTATTGAAAGAAGAAGGGTTTAAAAAAGTGATTCCCCAATATATAAAAAGCCTTTTGGAAAACTTCTTTAAGCTTATTTCTAAAACTGAAATCCCATTGTCTGTAAATTTAGAAAAACAACAACAATTTAAAAATCATCAAGTTGTTTTTGCTGATGATGCTTTAATTCCTCAGCTCTATTTCAATAAAATGGAAGACGGGATGGAATACCGCCTCAACTTAGTGCATCAAGACAATGAACTCGTCCCCTCTCGGGAGAACCTAAAAATCCTGCTTGACCAACCTCCTTTTGTTTTACAAGACAAAAGCATTTTTACATTAGAATACATCAACGCCAACAAACTCAAGCCTTTTTTGAACAAGGAAAGTATCAATATCCCTAAGCGAAGCAGCGTGATGTACTTTAACAAATTCATTAAAAAAGTCATCAAAAAAGCGCCTATAGAAGCTAAAGGTTTTGAAGTAATCACCTACAACACTTGTTTGTCCTGTACCATAAAACCCACAACGACAGTTTTCAGCCAAGTTTATCATTTGGAGTTGTTTTTTAAGTATAAAAACCACAGCTTTTCTATACTCGACCAAAACCAAAAACACATCAAATTAGAGCACGATGGCATTGATGAGTTTAGGGTTTATGAAACCGTTCGAAATGCTAAAGAGGAAGAGAAATTCATCGATATTTTAAAAAGTTTAGGTGTACAATTTTTAGATTCGAATTTGGGGACGTTCAACCCTGATATCAACAAGATTGATATTTACGATAACCTTTCTAAACTGATCAAATTAAAAGAAAAACTCAAAGCAAAATTTATAAACATAGACTTGCAATTGCATCGGTTTAAAATAAATGAAAGCACTTCTAAAATTTCAACCAAATTCAGTGAAAAAAAAGACTGGTTTGATGTTGAAATGGTAATTGAAGTCGGTGCTTATCAATTCCCGTTTGCGTCCCTGGTTTCACATATAAAGTCGGGAGAGCGTCTATACGAATTACCCGATGGCAGTCAATTTATCATTCCCGAAGAATGGTTTAGCCGCTATAAAGCCTTAGTTGATTTAGGCAAAGTGGAAAATGAGCGGATTAAGATTCAGAAAAACCAATTTACAGTTTTAGAGGAAAGTGGAATATCTACCGATCAGGAGATGCATAAAGATATTTTACCCTACCAAACCACAGGAAACCTAAAGGCAAAACTTAGAGCTTATCAAAAAGCAGGGGTAAACTGGTTAGTAAAAAACCATCAAATGGGTCTGGGCTCTTGCCTTGCAGATGACATGGGGCTGGGTAAAACTCTACAGACCTTGGCTTATCTCGATTTTGTGTACACCTGTTTTGAAAGTGATTTTTCGACGCAGGAATCAACTGCCCCATTAGATTTATTCAGCACTTTGGAAGAAAATGCCAAGACATTAAAAGCACTCATCGTTGCGCCGAGTTCATTAACGTTCAACTGGCACAACGAAATTCAAAAATTCTGTCCGCATTTTTCAAGTCTGAGTTATATTGGACCAAACAGGGACAGTCTTCAAAACCAAGTGTCCAAAGCAGACATGGTATTGACCTCTTATGGCACCTTGCTGAGGGATATCGATTTTCTTAAAAGCCTGTCTTTCAACTTTATTATTATTGATGAAAGCCAACAAATTAAAAACAGAAATTCTAAAATCTTTAAAGCCATCAACTGCATAGAGGCCAAGCATAAAATCTCTTTAAGCGGGACACCTATGGAAAATTCGTTAAGCGATTTATGGAGCCAAATGCAATTTATAAACCCGAATCTTTTGGGCAGCTATGCTTTTTTCAATCAACATTTTAAAAAACCCATTGAAAAAGATAAGGATGAAAGTAGGGTAAAAGAATTGAAATCGCTCATCAAGCCTTATTTACTCAGACGAACCAAAGATGAGGTTGCCAAAGACTTACCCGAGCTTTCAGAACAGGTGTATTATGTGGAATTAGCTCCTGAACAAGCCAAATTATACGACAAAGAAAAGTCTAAAGTTCGAAACCATTTGATAGACAAAAAACTGGACCCTGAGGGTAATCCAAACGAAAATTTTCAGTTGTCTATTTTGAATGCTTTGATGACATTAAGGCAATTGGCTAATCATCCTAAACTCATCGACAAAAAAGCTAAATCCGGTAAGTTTGAAGATGTTTCAGCCTATTTGGAAACTTTAATTCGAGCAAATCAGAAAACATTGATTTTTAGTTCGTTTACCTCGCATTTGAAAATTTATACGGATTGGTGTGATGCGCAGGGCATCGCCTACAATTTACTTACGGGTAAAACCAAAGTGAACGACCGGG
>CAYMXD010000448.1:0-2687 GCA_964394095.1 uncultured Mesohalobacter sp.
ATTCTTGTAAAAATTTAAAATGTTTAAGTTCTTATGCCATTCATATAAGTCTAAACTTCAAGCGGCTTATGTTTAATTATAAACTCAATTCTTACGTCTTTCAAAAAAGAACTTTTTCATCAAATGTGAAGCTTGATTTGAAAGAATTCCGGAATCGATTTGAGTTTTGGGGTGAAGGCCGATTTGATTGATTTCAAATCCCCGCTTACGGTCTTTGGCGGCATACACCAACTTTTTCAATTGACTCCAATACAGAGCCCCGGCACACATCACACAGGGCTCTAAGGTGACGTAAAGCGTGCATTGGTTTAAATATTTTCCACCCAAATAATTCGCCGCTGCGGTGATGGCCTGCATTTCTGCATGTGCCGTCACATCGTTGAGTGTTTCGGTGAGGTTATGAGCACGGGCGATGATTTGATTTTCTATGACCACTACAGCACCCACAGGTACTTCGCCCCTGTCATAAGCGGTTTGGGCTTCTTCTAAAGCCTTTTTCATGAAATATTCGTCATTATATTCTACTAACATCCTCCAAAAATACAAAATCAAGTTTTACATTTGTCTTATGAACTACGAGTTATTACCAAAAATTGATTCTCCCAAAGACTTAAAAACATTAAGCCTGGATGAACTATACCTTTTAGCAAAAGAACTCAGGCAATTTATCATCGAACAGGTTTCTGAGCACGGCGGTCATCTGGGTGCCAATCTTGGTACGGTAGAATTGAGCATCGCTTTACATTATGCTTTTGATACGCCCAATGATAACCTGATTTGGGATGTCGGGCATCAAGCTTACGGGCATAAAATACTCACAGGTCGTCGTAAAAATTTTCACACAAACAGGAAGTTAAATGGTTTGGCCGGCTTCCCAAGTCGTGAGGAAAGTGAATACGACGCCTTTGGCGTTGGGCACAGTTCTACCTCTATTTCCGCTGCCCTTGGCATGGCCATAGCGTCTAAACTTAAAAATGAAAACCGTGAACACATCGCTGTAATTGGCGACGCCTCCATTGCTGCCGGAATGGCTTTTGAAGGTTTAAACCACGCCGGAGATACCAATGCCAATCTGCTGGTCATTTTAAATGACAACGCCATTGGAATTGACCCAAGTGTGGGCGCACTAAAAAATTATTTAACTAAAGCTAAAATTGGGCACAAACCTCAACAGGACAATATCATTGAAGCTTTAAACTTCTCCTACACAGGCCCTATTGACGGTCACGATATTGAAGCACTTTTAAAAGCTTTTGAAGACCTCAAGACACAAAAAGGGCCGAGATTCCTGCATATTCTAACCACTAAAGGCAAGGGCTTAAAACCGGCTGAAATTGAACAAGTCAAATACCACGCTCCCGGTAAATTTGATAAAATCACTGGTAAAACACTACGACTTCAATCCAACGACAATCGTATCAAATACCAAGATGTGTTTGGCAAAACCATTTTGCATCTCGCTAAAAATGACAAAAACATCATTGGGGTTACGCCGGCCATGCCCACAGGCAGCTCCTTAAAATATATGATGGAAGCACTGCCCGAACGCGCTTTTGATGTTGGTATTGCAGAACAACACGCCGTGACATTTTCTGCCGGATTGGCGACTCAAGGTTATAAGGTGTTTTGTACGATTTACTCCACCTTTCTTCAGCGGGCGTACGATCAATTGATTCACGATGTGGCCATCCAAAATTTACCCGTTATTTTTTGCGTTGATAGAGCAGGAATTGTGGGAAATGACGGCGCCACACATCACGGTGTGTTCGATATTGCCTTTTTAAAAGCCATTCCCAATCTCATTATTGCCTCGCCGTCTTGCGCTAAAGACCTTCAGGATTTATTGTACACCGCTTCGCAAAATATCAATCAGCCTATGGTCATCAGATATCCCAGAGGAAAAAGCGATGTCGACAGTTTGGATTTTAACTTTAGTAAAATTAAAATTGGGAAAGCTGTATGCCTTAAAGAAGGTCATGACACGGCTATTTTAAGTTTAGGTAAAATGCGATGGTTGGCAGCGAAAGCTATTGAAAAATCAGAAAAATCTATTGGTCTATACGATATGCGGTTTATCAAACCCCTTGACACAGATGGTTTAGACAAAATCGCCAATCGCTATCAAAAAATCATTACCCTTGAAGACGCCATGCTGCAAGGCGGCTTTGGTGAATCGGTTCAAAGCTATTTGGCTAAAAATCATCCACACATCAAAGTCCAAACCATGGGACTCCCCGACCAATTTATTCCTCACGGCAACACCGATGAATTGTTTGAAAAATATGGTTTAGGCATTGATGATGTTTTAAGGGCGATAGAAATTTAAGCTCTACAGCTTGAAGACCCTTTCTGTCATATAACACGTGGCTTAGTTTTCTGATCATAACGTGCTTAACCTACACTCGTCACTTCGAGTGAATTTTTCGATTGTAATGAGAAAAATTTGTATCGAGAAGCTATTGAGCAAAAATCGAAAATTGGTCTCGATAGTTCTGCTGAATGCAGTCGAAGTACATTTTTTGTTCCCTTATCAGTAAACAAAAAACACTACTACTAATGATGTATTTTATAATACACACGTTTTCAAGTAACTACAATTTTTTTTCTTTTTTGCATCGCCCAAAAAAGAAACAAAAAAGTCTAGGCTTACAAATCTTTATCTAAATTTATCGTTCGATGCCTAAATT